>NZ_JBHWUR010000004.1:0-135991 GCF_042737755.1 Streptomyces sp. NPDC059994 | reverse complement strand
GGGAACGGGTCCGGGTTCAACATCAAGTGCATCCCGAAGCGCAGCGATGCCGGCGGGAGCCTCCGGCGACCGCCGGCAGCGATGTCCACGGACGTGTTGTCTTTCGGGACCTGCGGAGACGAGTCAAGATGAGACAGACACGGGTAGAGCAGTTGTCGGGCTGGTAGCCCTGCTGCTGACTGCCGGGTGCTGGCGCCAGTCACCCCAGCCCCCGGCGCCAGCACTGGGGCCGCTCCCGGAGATAACCTCGGTCGACGCCATCAGTTGCCGATCGATGCCTACATACCCACCTCGACTCAGATCCTGGCGTTACAGATGGCGACTGACGTTGTCTCGGCGCGTTGTATACACAGCTACGGGCTGCCATATCACCCGCCGATCATGGAGGGGTTCGCCGACTTCGCCCGGCAGAACAAGGAATGCACTGCCCTGTACGGTTCCTTCGACCTTCCCCAACCCTTGGGCGGCATACAGCAGCCCCAAGTGGAAAACGCCCACGGCTGGGGCACCCGCTCGACAGACCCTTCACACCTCAGAGGAAAACGCAACTGCCACGGCTGATGTGGAGTGCAAGCTGTCTATCAACTCGGTCGGCGTCGCCGTAGCTGTTGAGATCTCCTACGACCGTCAATACATTGAGGCGCATACGGTGCAACTTGCCACGTTCGAACGGCGGCTTGGCGACCAACTGCGCGCGGCTGCGCGACTGACAGGCTCCGGCTCAGCTTGACTTCTATGGGCTCAGCCCTCAAGTCCGGAAAGACCACAGCTTCCAGAAATCGCCTTCGGCGGCGCGAATCGTTCCTGCGGTGAATGTCCTCGGCCGTGTGGGTGAGCGCAGCCCGCTATGTCTGCGGCAGATACGAGGAGGCCGGTAGAACGTGGGGATCGTTCCGTCGTACTGAAGGGTGTTCGTGATGAGCCGGGGCTTGATTGTCGTGGATGTGCAGAACGACTTCTGCGAAGGAGGCAGCGTTCCCGTCGCGGGAGGCGCCCAGATCGCCACCGCGATCGCCGAGCTGGTGGAGCAGAGCGCGGACGGTGACTACCATTACGTCGTGGCCACCCGGGACCACCACATCGACCCGGGCAGCCACTTCTCACAGAACCCGGACTTCAAGGACAGCTTCCCCGTCCACTGCGTTGCCGGAGACGAAGGCAGCGAGTTCCACCCGAACTTCGCCCCCACCGTCGCCGGCGGCAAGGTGCACGCCGTCTTCTTCAAAGGCGCCCACAGTGCCTCCAAGAGCGGCTTCGAAGGCGCGGACGCCGAAGGGACTTCCCTCGCCGACTGGCTGCGCGCCCGCGGGGTGAGGGATGTCGACGTGGTGGGCATCGCGACCGACCACTGCGTGCGCGCCACCGCACTGGACGCCGCCGCCGCGGGATTCAGCACCCGGGTACGCCTGGACTACTCGGTCGGCGTGGCCCCCGACACCATCGCCTCCACCCTGGAGGACTTCCGCCAGGCAGGCATCAAGACGTCCGGCCAGGTTTCGGTGGCGAGTGAGTAATCCAGCCGTAGTTCGGTATTTGGGCTGGTCAGTGGCCTGTTGGCGGGGAGTGTAGCCGGGGTGCCACCGGCGTGGGCGGGCCTTCGCCATCTGGTTCCGGCGAACAGGTATCCGCGCCGCATGCAATGGCAGTGGCGGGCGCATGCCTGGTGGCGTCGCCGCCACCGTGACCAGTCCACGGCGTGATCACGGTGTTCTCCGGGCGGAGGGACAACTGCCAGGAGACGGCGGATCTCGGCTGGTGTGAGGTCCACGAGCTCGGGAGCGTCGTCCTCGCGGCCCCTTTTTCGCGTTCCAGGGCGGCCATGGCGGCGAGGAAGGCATGGGCGAGCATGGCGAGAGTGAGGTGCCGGTACCAGCTGATGTAGCGGCGGACCTCGTAGTGGTCGAGGCCGCATTCGTTCTTGGCGAGCTTCATGGCCACGGGACACCCCTCTCCTGGACCTTCAAGATCCAAGTGCCTCGGGTGTCCAAGGCCCGGAGTCAGGGCCCCGCCCCCGCTGCCCCACGTGTTCGCCCGTCTGCCCCGCACCGCACGACAGCGGCCCCGAGCTGGGGCAGCGTCGTTGAGGAGTGCACGGAAGTCCCCCCGGAAGAGGCTCGCATGGACGAGGTCGCACAGTACGAGCGCTACGCCGGCGGCAGCCCGGAGGCCGAGCGGCTGGTCTTCGAGCGGCTGGCACGTGAGCTGCTGCAGGTTCAGCTCAAGGTGAGGAAGCGCAGCGGCGCCGCCACTGTCGACCGGACCTTCCACGCCAAGGCGGTCCTCGGCGTGGAGAACGCCCGGCTCAGGTTCCGCGAGGACCTTCCCGAGGCACTGCGAGCGGGTTTCGCCAGGCCCGGAGCCGAGTACCCGGTCACGGTCCGGCTGTCCAACGCGAGCGGGGCCCGTCAGCCCGACTTCGCGCCCGATCTGCGCGGGGCGGTGCTGCGCGTCGAGGTGAGCCCCGGTGAGACCCACGATCTGCTGATGACGAGCTTCCCGGTCTCCCACGCCCGCGACGCGGGTGAGTTCGTCGCCTTCGCCAAGGCCATGGCAGGTGCCGACTCGCGGCTGCGCAAGGGGTACGCCCTGTTCCTCAAGCTGCCCCTGGCGGTCGGCTGGCCCACGGCCGCCCGTATGCGGCGCAACGTCGTCGCGGGAACCAGTCGCACGGTACGCAGCCTGGCACTGGAGACGTATTGGAGCCGCGGCGCGATCCTGTGGGGCGATCGCGGACCGGTGCGCTATCAGCTGCGGCCCGCCGCGGACGCCCCGGCGGCCCCGGCGGCGTCGCGCACCGATCCCGACTACCTGCGGCGCGAGCTCTCCCAGCGGCTGCGTCAGGCGGACGTCGTCTTCGAGCTGTGCGTGCAGCGCTACGTGGACGCCCGGAGCACCCCCGTCGAGAACGGCGCGGCCGAGTGGAAGGAGGACGTCGCGCCCGTCCTGCCGGTGGCCACCCTGACCATCCCGCGCCAGGACATCCACACCGCCGAAGCCCGCGCCTGCGCTTCGCGGGTCGACCTGTTGGCGTTCAACCCGTGGCACACCGCGGAGGGCTTCCGGCCACTGGGCAACCTCAACCGTGCCCGCAAGACCGCCTACGAGGCCAGTAGCGCCCACCGCCTGGGCCGGCGCTTCCTGACCGTTGAGCCACGGCGCAACACCCTGCTCGGGGCACCGCTGCGCGCCGTCTTCCGCACCGTCAACCGCTTCGTCCCGTGGCACCGGCTGCCCACCCCGCTCGGCGTGCTCAACCTCATGGCCTTCCGGCAGACGCTGCGCCGACGCAACCTCATCGACACCGAGGCCCACGAGGCTCCACCCGAAGCCTGCCCGCTGGAAGCCCCGCCCGCGGAGGAGCTGCTGGTCAGACGCAGTTACGACGGCTCGTACAACGATCTGTCGGCGCCGCGGATGGGCGCTGTCGGGGCGACGTTCGGCCGCACCATGCCGCCCGTCCACCGCCCGGACCAGTTCGACACGCCCAATCCGGTCACCGTGAGCCGGGAACTGCTCCGGCGTGAGGTGTTCATCCCCGCGACCTCGCTGAACATCATCGCCGCCGCGTGGATCCAGTTCCAGGTGCACGACTGGGTCAAGCACAAGAGGCTTCCGGTCGCCACCCGGAGCGTCGAGGTGCCACTGCCACCCGGCGACACCTGGCAGAACACCCCGGGCGGGCCGCGAGAGAGGGTGATGCGCTTCGGCGAGGACGAGGCGGTACGTCCGGCCGGCGGCGGGCGGCCGATCGTGTTCGCCAGCGACGTGTCGCACTGGTGGGACGGTTCGGAGGTCTACGGCAGCGACGAGTCCGTGGCGATGTCGCTGCGTGAGCCCGACGGCGGCGCCCGGCTCCGGCTGGAGGAGGGACACCTGCCCAACGGCTCCAACGGCACGCCGCTCAGCGGATTCACCGACAACTGGTGGCTCGGCCTCAGCTCCATGCACACCCTGTTCGCCCGTGAGCACAACGCGGTGTGCGAAGCCCTGCGGCGTGAATACCCGCGGATGGACGAGGACCGGGTGTACCACACGGCGCGGCTGATCATCTCCGCGCTCATCGCGAAGATCCACACGGTCGAGTGGACCCCCGCGATCCTCGCCACCAAGACACTCGACATCGGCATGAAGACCAACTGGCAGGGACCGCCGAAGAACTGGCTCGACCAGCTGGGCGTCTGGCTGCTGGAGGCAAACGGGCGGCAGGGCATCCCCAAGACGCTGCCCGACCACCACGGTGCCCCGTACTCCCTCACGGAGGAGTTCGTCACCGTCTACCGGATGCACCCGCTGATCCCCGACGACTACGAGCTCGTCGACCACCAGTTCGGCCGCCGGCTCGACACCCTGGACTTCACCGCCCTCCAGGGCGCCGCGGCGGAGCCGCTCATCCGCAAGACCGGGCTGGTGAACACCCTGTACTCGCTGGGCATCGCCCACCCGGGGGCGATCACCCTGCACAACTTCCCCCGCGCCCTGCAGGCGTTCCAGCGGGACGGGGAGGTGGTCGACCTCTCGGTGGTCGACCTGGTGCGCACCCGGCGCCGCGGCGTCCCGCGCTACAACGACTTCCGCGCCGGCCTGCACAAGCCGCGGATCCAGCGGTTCGAGGACCTCTCCTGCGATCCGGAGACGGTCGCACGGCTGCGTGACGTCTACCGCTCGGTGGACGACATCGACACCGTGGTAGGACTCTTCGCCGAGAATCCGCCCGCAGGCTTCGGCTTCAGCGACACGGCCTTCCGCGTGTTCATCCTGATGGCCACCAGACGGTTGCAGAGCGACCGCTTCCTCACGGTCGACTTCCGGCCGGAGCTCTACACGCCTCTCGGCATGGACTGGATCGCACGCAACGGCATGACGAGCGTCATCCTGCGGCACTGCCCCGAGCTGGCGGGCGTCCTGCCGCGGGGGGCCAGCGCCTTCGCGCCCTGGCGCCCGGTCCAGCCGGTCCGGAACGACAGCGGCTGAGCGGGAGAGGGCCATGACCGCATCACAGAACGCGGGTCACCCCGGCCTGGAGGACCTGCTGTCCCGTCCCCTGTGGCAGACGCTCTTCGAGCGGCGCACCCACCGGGTCAGCAGGGGCGCGTCCGTGCCGGCCGGATCGATGAGCTACGACTCCCCGCACCGGCCGGAGCCGCTGGGCGAGCTTGAGGAGGCGGTGCTCATCGCCCTCACCGGCGCCTCGGGACTCACCATGCCCGACCGGCCCTTCGAGGACCCCCGCGACCACCAACCGATCATGGCCAAACCGAACCTGAACATGACGGGCCGGACCGCGGGCAGCCCCGACAACGCGCAGGCCACCCACTTCTTCATGATCAACGACACAGGCACCTACTACCTGAGGAAGCTGCCGCCCTCCCCGGACCATGCCTTCGACCCCGACACCCTGATCGAACGCGCACGCCGCTCGAAGGTGCGGGTACTGGACCGCCGCCTGGACGTCGCCGAGGGAATGCGCGACTTCCCGGCGTACCTCGACTCCAACCGGTTCCTGTCCAACCTCCCGGGCACCACGCTCTTCCTGCCGGTGGTCGACCTCTCCCACCAGTACATCAACGCGCTGATGTACCTGCTCACCCAGCCCGAGGGGGCCCGGCCCACACTCGTCGACGACCGCAACTTCTACCGTCCGGCCGGAGTACGGAAGTGGGTGCGCAGCGGCTTCCTCAACCCCGACGTCAAGTTGCCGCTCGGTTCCCTGGGGCCGATGCGCACCCAGATCGAAGCCGACCTGCTGCTGCAGAACATGATGCTGACCGCGGACGCCATGGGACTCGGCGCCTGGATCCACGCGTCGATCAGCCCCCAGATCATGCTGGGCGACCCGAAGTTCTCGCGCGCCTACGGCCGCATGCTGGGCTTCGACTTCGCCACGCCCAGGTTCCGCCCCGCCGACATCCTGCGCTGGCAGGTGCCGCTGCCGAAGTACGCCGGGCTGCGCTCCCATCCGGTGGGGCTGCGGGCCGGCGGCGAACACCTCATCAAGAGCGCCTGCCCGCCCAACTACCCGTCGATGCACGAAGCCGTGGACTCCGTCGTCCGCTCCAAGTTCGGGGAGCGGGGCATCTACACCGACAAGGACCTCTTCACCCGCATCTACAAGGACGACTACGCGCAGCGCTACCTCACCGAGGCCAGTGAGTACGACCGCCAGGTGATCGAGTGCGCGCGGGACGTCTGCGTGTACATCCACGAGACCCACGGGCGGTTCCCGGCACACACCGACGCCATCCATGTGCCCGGCATCTGGCTGCAGGCCCACCACGTCGAGTCCGAGTACTACGAGCGCTTCTTCCAGAACGGCCTGACCGACGCCCACGATCGGCACGCCGAGCGCTGGGACGGATGAGGCGATGAGGGAGATCCGGTGAAAGTCTACGAAGCCATCGTCAAGGGGCTGGAAGGCATCGGCGTACGGGCGGCCTTCGGCGGTGCCGGGGAGAACGCGGCGGGTCTGATGCTGGCACTGAAGCATTCGCAGCAGATCCGGCCGATCATCACCCGGCACGAGCAGGCCGCGTCCTTCATGGCCTGCGGATACGCCATGTACACCAACCGGCTGGGCTTCTGCTTCGCGACCGCCGGGCCGGGCGCGTTCAACCTGTTCTCGGGGCTGGCCGTGGCCATGTCCGACTCCTATCCGGTCCTCGCGGTCTCGGGGTACGCGAGCATGAAGTGGCGCGGATGGGGCTCGCTCAACGAGACATCGGGGCTGAACCGCACTCCCGATTCCCAGGCCATGTTCGCTGCCACGACCAAGAAGTCCTTCCTGCTCACCGACATCGCCGACACCTGCGACGTCCTTGAGGAAGCGGTCAACACCGCGTTCGAGGGAAGGCCCGGGCCCGTGCACATCCACGTGCCCGAGGACCTGACCCACCACGGTGTCGAGGTGACGGACTTCCGCCCGCTCAGGCTCAAGGTGAGGCCGGTCCTGCCGGACCCGGCACAGGTGGCGGAGATCGCGGCGGTACTGGCGGACGCCCTGGCACAGCGCAAGCGCGTCGTGGCGCTCGTCGGCTTCGGTGCGGTGCGCAGCGGGGCGGGCCCAGAGGTCCAGCGGCTGATCGAGCGGTTCCAGATCCCGCTGCTCACCACCTTGGACGGCAAGGGCATCGTGTCCGAGGGGCACCCGCTCGCGGTGGGCGTTTTCGCCGACAGCGGCCATTCCAGTGCGTGGAAGGCCTTCCGTGAGGCCGACGTCGTGCTGTGCGTGGGCAATTCCCTCAACCAGCACGCCACATTCAACTATCGCGAGGACCTGTTCGAGAACAAGCTGCTCATCCATGTGAACATCTCCGAGGGCGAGTTCCACAAGGCCTACCGGCCAGACCACACCCTGTTGTCCGACGCGCGTCCCGCCGTGGCCGCCCTGGCCGACGAGCTGGAGCGGCTGGTCGGCGAAGTACCGGCGGTCGAGGTCGACGGCCGGAACTACGAGGCACGCAGGATCCACCACCTGCCGGGGAAGCTCCACCCCGGAGAACTCGCACAGTCGATCGGGCGCATGCTGCCGCCCGGGGGTGTGCTGCTCGCGGACGCGGGCGCCCATCTCGCGTGGCTCGGATACTACGTGGAGCTCGAACAGGGGCAGAACTTCCGCAAGGCGGGCTCCTTCGGGCCGATGGCCGGGCACGTCAACGGAGCCATCGGCCTGAAAGTCGCCCACCCCGACCGGACCGTCGTCGTCGGCTGCGGCGACGGGTGCTACTCGCTGTCCGGATTCGAGCTGATGACCGCCGTCGAGCACGACATCCCCGTCATCTGGGTCATCTTCAACGACGGGGAGTTCAAGCTGATCAAACTCTTCCAGTTGGTCACGTACGCCGAATCCGGGCTGGTCGAGTTCCGAAACCCTGGCTTCGCCGCGTACGCCCGCGCGTGCGGCGCGGACGGCTACCAGGTGGAGACGCTGGAGGAATTCGAGGAGGCGTTCCGCGCGGCCCTGGCCTCCGGTCGGCCCTCGCTCATCGACGCCAGGATCACGCGCTGGGCCGTGCCGCACTACAGCCCGTCGCCGGACGGCCTGATCGACACTCTCGTCGAGACCGTCGAGGCACGCTTCCGGGACTGACGGCCCCGTGCCCGCGGGGCTACGGGGCCATCTCATGGGAGCTGGACAGGGCCTCCCCCCGTGCCCGGACGCGGGCCGCGCGGGCCTTGTCGACGACCCCGTCGGCGAACCGCGCCGATCCACTGCACCGGCGCCGTGAACGCCTCCGCGGTGGGCGTGAGAAGGTCGGGCAGACGCTTCCGCCGCCGGAGCACAGAGCCTCGACGCGGAGCCGCCGGTCAAGAGTTCGTACGCCACGGCATACATCCCCTGGGCGAAGGTCGCCGCACTCGACGACCGGCCACGCCTGGTGCCGGCCAGCGGGCACGTCGCCCATGTCTGGGCGCGTACAGAAACCGAGCGGGGAGTACACAAGGCGCCCGCGAGCACCCCCCTCAAGGGAGTGCTTGATCTGTCCCACCAGCTGAACGAAGCCCAGACCGAGGGGCTGAACACGGCAGGGACGAACTGCGTCCGTGAGCTCTGGGGGAAGGGCATCCTGAACGAGGGTCCGTGTCCCGCGTCTTGGGCCGGGCAGGCCGCGCACGCGGCCGGATCGCGTGCGCGCCGACAAGGCGTATGCCTCCCGGAAGAACCGCGCTTACCTGCGGGGGCGCGGGATCCGCTGCACCATCCCGGACAAGGCCGACCAGGCCTGCAACCGGAAGAAACACGGCTCGCGCGGCGGTCGGCCGTCGAAGTCCGGCCCGCAAGACTACAAGGCTCGGCACGGAGCGCCTCGCCGAGGGCGCCCGTGCCGACCGGCTCCTGTACCTCGGGCTGGTTCGGCTCAAGGGCGCCGGGCCCGTGGAGGTATCGAAGGGCTGCCCTTGGGGCCAGTGTCCACGCCCCCCGCCCCCGCGCTCCCGTACCTCGGTGGAAACGGCGGGTTATGAAGAGGAGTGTTCCAGCCCGAGGGCCTCGGCCGTCAGAAGCCACAGGCGAGGCGAAGGGACGGGCGAACGCAAGTGAACCTTGATGATGCCCCGTGACTTCAACACCGCTCGATGGCCACCAGGTCGTACGACTCGTCGTCCGGCGCCAAGACGTGGACAGGTGCTCGGGTGCGGTTGCGGCATGCCGCCAGAGCAGTTGCGGCGTTGGCGTAGCCGAAGTGCCGCGCAGGCAGTCCACGAGGGTGTCCAGGCAGCCGCCTGGGTAGCCGCCCGGTCCGTTGACAGCCTCGCCGAGTGCCAGGTGGAGGCCCTGGTTCACCGGTGGTGTGTCGGCGGCCGTCAAGGTCGTACATGCGTCCGGTCGGCCGACCGGCCGGTTGTGGTGCCCGAGCCGACGGCCCCGCTCATGGACGAGATCGAGCCACCGCGCGCCGAAGGGCGTCAAAGCCGGCCCAGGAGCCAGGGGCGTCCGGCGGTCCGGGCAGTCAGCGCTCCCAGATGGGCCGGACGTATCCCGGCACCCGGTTCGACGTGCTCTCCGTCGAGTGTCAGATCGATCAGATCCGTCCACACCTAAGCTCCTCGCGGGAGTTGGTGCTCAACTGAACGCCCCGCAGGGGCTTTATATGACTACTTCGTGCGCAATTGATCTCGCCTCGGCGCACAATTATCGTGTGTTGCCAGATGGCTACTCTGCGTAGTCTCAGTCGGGAGGATCCATGCGTAGGTCCATGACGGCATGCACGGTGCTGGCGCTCGGAGCGAGCCTGCTGCTCGGAGGGGTGACGCCTGCGGCCACCGCTGTGGTCACGTCCGGCACGACCATGGCGCTCAAGGCGCCGACTCCCCCGTCGACCATCCCAGATCTCGACGCCCCCGGGCCGGCCAAGCCTGTCGATTTCCCACCGGATCAGCAGGTGCATGCCCCGGGGCGGGTCACCTTCCAGGCCCCGCAGTACACCCGCATCACCCAGGTGGACCCCCGCTGCAGGGGCGCCGTTTGTCCGGTGGCCATCGCTGCCGACGGCTCGTCCGCCACCATCGACTTTCCGGTCCACGTTCATTGGATCTGGCCGTTGACGGTCTACGTGGCCGCCGATGCTGATGCGCCCCTGGCAGGCGGCCAGTTCAGCGGAAGCCTCACCTTCGAAGGCGTGACGGTACCTCTGGGCGTCAACATCACCCAGGGCAGCCCGGGTGCCTTCGGCGGGTTTGCCAACAACGTCCCCGGGGGCGGAGGTGCCCGAGTCCGGTTCGTCGATCCCGACTTGAATGCCTCCCCCGCAGGGTTCATGGTCAACGACATCATCACCTCCGTCGACGGGCGGCCCATCACATCGTCGGCATCCCTCAACGCCGCCCTCGCGACCAAGCGAGCCGGGGCCACCGTGGCCGTGGGCATCAGGCGTAGCGGCACCCCCATGACCCTGCGGTACGCGATCGACCAGTGATCACCGCCGCCCAGCCCGTCGGCGTCCGCGCGATCCGCCGCCCGACGCGACGTCAGGACCGCCCTCCGTCCGTCGTGTCCCGGTCACCCAGGAGGGCGGCTGGGGCGCGGCATGGCACGTACTCGGGGCAAGTGATAACCGTCCGTAGTGGGCGGTCGGCGAACGATGAAGGGATGACGATGAGCACTGCCCACGCGACAGCAACACATGGTGAGCACTCCGCCCCTCCGATCAGGACGGTCGCCGGGACCGGGGACGCGGGGTTCAAAGGGGACGACGAGCGGGCCGTTTCGGCTCAGTTGAACCGTCCGTACGGGATCACGGTGGACAGCACCGGCACCGTCTATTTCTCCGACCACGAGAACCACCGGGTCCGGAAGATCACCACTGACGGGAAGATCCGTACGGTCGCGGGGAACGGGGCGGCAGGGTTCAGCGGGGACGGTGGCCCCGCCGTCTCGGCCCAGCTGAACGGTCCGCGTGAAGTGGCGGTGGACAGCGCCGGCACCCTCTACATCGCCGACGCCGAGAACCACCGGATCAGGAAGGTCACGGCCGACGGCAAGATCAGCACGTACGCCGGCACGGGCACCGAGGGGTTCAGCGGTGACGGCGGCCCCGCCACCGCCGCCGAGTTACGCTACCCGTACGGGATCGCGGTGGACAGCACCGGCACCCTCTACATCGCCGACGCCGAGAACCACCGGATCAGGAAGGTCACGGGCAAGGGGAAGATCAGCACCGTCGCGGGGACCGGGTCCCCGGGCTTCGCGGGAGACGGTGGCCCAGCGGTTTCAGCCCAGCTGAACGGCCCGTACGGAGTGGCGGTGGACGGCGCGGGCGACCTCTACATCACCGATGCCGAGAACCATCGCGTCAGGAAGGTGTCGGGCGGTGAGATCAGCACGGTCGCGGGTACGGGCACCGACGGCTTCGGCGGTGACGGCGGTCCGGCGGCGTCGGCCCAGCTGAACTTCCCACTGGGCGTCGTAGTGGACAGTACCGGCATCCTCTACGTCTCCGACCACAACAACCACCGGGTCCGGAAGATCACCACTGACCGGAAGATCAGCACGGTCGCGGGTACGGGCACCGAGGGCTTCGGCGGTGACGACGGCCCGGCCGCTTCGGCCCAGCTGAACTACCCGTTCGGGCTCGCCGTGGACTGCGTCGACGCCCTCTACATCGCCGACTACGTCAACCACCGGATTCGGAAGATCGCGGCGGCGGAGATGGCCGGGCTGCCCGAGTCGGGCACGGTGGTTGCCTGGGCCAACGTCCGCAGCAGGCTGCGGATGGCAGTCGCGCGTGAGTCCGCCAAGGACGGGGCCGAGATCCACCAGTCCCTCACCGCCCCCCGGGACCACCAGCGGTGGCGGCTGGTCGTGTCGGGCCAGGACAAGGGCGACGTCCTGTACACGATCGAGAACGTGCGCAGCGGCAAGGTCCTGGAGGTCGTCGGAGCCGGGGAGGCGCCCGGAGCGATGGTCGCGCAGCGCGCCTACGAGGGCGGCGACGCACACCACCAGCAGTGGAGGCTGATCCCGGTGGGCTCGGTGACCGACACCCCGCGGTTGTATGAGATCGCGAACCACAACAGCGGTCTGCTCCTGCAAGTCGATACCGCCGCACGCACGATGATCAAGCAGCACGGGTCGCAGAGCGACCACCGACACCGGCAGTGGCAGCTGCACCCCGCGTGACGTGACGCGCGTGGGGTCAGGGGCAACCACGCCCCAGACCCCACGCGACCACGGCCCTACTCGGAGCGGGACGGTTTCTCGGCGGTCGCCTGCGGCGCCTTGGCGGGCTCCGGGGCCTTGGGCGCCTCGGGGGCCTTGGGCGGCTTGGTGTAGTCGCCCTTCTTCGGCTTGCTCTCCAGGTCCTCGTTCTTCTGCAGGCCGATGTGCTCCGTCACCGTCGCACTCGACTTCTGCATGCCGGCGGCCGCCGCCGTGGACACCGAGCCGGGATCCTGGGCGTACTCGGCCTGCCTACCGGCTGACGCCTGGGTGGCCCGGATGAAGGAGCCGAGGAAGCCCAGGACGGCCCGCGCTTCGGGCGACTGCTCCTGCACGACCTTGGCCCGGGAGGAAGCTCCGTGGATCGCGCTGTTGAACAGGCTCGCGTTCGTGTCGTCATACGTGTGGTCGTCGGCGTCCTCGAAGTCGACGTCCGCCCCCGGTGTGGACTTGTCCCGGTCGGTGGTCACCGAGAAGAGCCCCGCGCCCTTGTCCGCGAAGTCGAAGATGTTGTGGAACACCATGGTCGTCACCCCTTGTCGTCGTCCGCCCGCTCAAGGCTGCTTGTGCAGCGCCCGGTGGCTGTCGGTCAGGCTCTCGCCGTCGAACATCGTGTGGTGGACCTCCAGGTCGGAGACGACCTCCGCCAGCCCCTTCATGCGGAAACCGCCGCCCGCCAGGTCGATGTCGCCGATGTCGCGGGCGACCAGCTGGTCGAGGCCGGGATAGTCGCCGGACTGCGGAGGGGACAGGACCGCCACGGGTACGGCGTACTTCACCGCGATCAACCCGGAGAAGGTCACGGGGATCTCGTAGCAGTACTGCTTGCGACAACGCCGCTGCGTGACGATGGTCTGCACGCGCGAGCCCGGCTCAACCTGACCGGAGATCTGCGATTTCGAGGCCCAGCTGGTGGTCAGGGAGCCGCCGACGGAGGCCGAGATGCCAAGCAGCAACGAGGCGTTGAGCGCCGCGCTCCCGGTGGCGCTGCCCTGGGTCGTGAACGCCACCGAGTTCGTCAACGCGTTCGCCACGGAGTTCGTCGCCGCGTTCCTCACGCCCGTCTCGGTGGCATTGGCGTTGTCCACCCCCACGTTGTCCTTGCTGTTCTTGTTGGCCACCGTGTTCGCGTTCTTGTTCGACATCTCGTTCTGGAGCTGCGTCTGAAGCTGCGTCTGGAGGTCCATCTTGAGCTGGTTCTGCAGCATCAGCTGGAGCTGCGCGCTGACGCTGCCGCCGAAGGTGAGCTTGGCCTCTCCCTGGAGGGACCACGTGATCCCGTTCGACACGGTGAAATCGACCGAGTCGGTGAACGTCATCGCGGACGCCTGGCTGTGGTTGACGTAGGTGCGCGAGGAGAACGTGTCGGGCGGCGGCTGGCTGATGTTGCACCGCTCCTCGATCAGCGGCTCCCCGAGGTTCATGTAGGCGAGCCAGCCCAGCTGGAACGCGGATCCGGGGAAAGCGCCGAAGCTCGACTTGTTCACGGAGAACCCGACGGGCTTGTGCCGTACACCGTAGTCGTCGACATAGACCAGGCTGGGGTGGTCCAGGATGGACTTCCAGGTCTGCTCGATGTCGAGCTCCCGCAGGTTCTTCTTCGTCAGCGGCTGGCGCTTGGCTCGTCCCAGGGTGTACGCGTTGGAAGACATTTCCCGCCCTCGACTAATTTGGCCGAATTTAACTCGGTGAAATATAAACAAGGATCTGCGTGTTCCGAAAGGCGAAGCTAACACGGGCTACACCACCCGGGAAGACTTCTCCGCACTATGCGCTCAATCGAGTGATAAACGCTCGGCACGACTCCAACTCCCCCAATACCAGCGTAACTTGAGGTCTGTCGATTACTCGACGGATGACTTTCCGGATGGCTTTCCGAATCGCCCTGCCCTGCGGGTTTCATGGCTTTGGCCATCAGTGCGGGTGAGGTATTCACGTCAGCCGATCCAGTCATTTTCGGGGTCGTTTCGATTGCATGCGATTGAGCGGTTGAGTGTGCGGAAATGCCGCTCGACAGGCCACTGCATTGAGCGTCCGACGCGTTGTTCTCAACAATTGGGGCAGGTGAGGTTTCGCGATGTACACCCAAGAGCGCACGGCGATGGCCAATTTGGTGGTCGGCGGCCCGGTGGCGGTGAACAGCTACGACAACGCGATCGTGGCAGCGCTGGTCGAGAACCGGCCGGTCATGCTCGTCCACGCCTTCAACGGCGGCTACCTGCGGCCTGTCGAGCTGAAGGAAGAGGATCACAACAACGGCGTCAAGCTGGCCACCGCGCTGGACCCAGCCACCAAGGAGGCTCAGGGCCACCTCTGGCACATCACCCCCGCCGGCTTCTTCGGGCAGCGGCCGCTGTACTTCATCGAGAGCGCCGCGGGTCAGGTGTCGCCCAAACCCGTCGGCGCGGGCGGAGCCGACGCCGGGCGCGGCGACGACGGCGCGCCGAAGCCGCAGCGCAGGCGTATCACCGTTCACCAGGAGGCGCCCCGGAGCACGGCCGACACCGTCCAAGTCGGCCTGCCCGACAAGGTCGGCGACAAGTGGCGCGGGAAGAACGGCGCGCCCGAGGACACCCAGCTCTGGGTCGTCACGGTGACGCCGTGGGGCGGGATCACCTTCGTGCCGATCACCCACCCCGACTCCATCCTCGGGTTCAAGGACCACGCGGTGACGGCCGACAGCGAGGTGCGTCTGACCTACAACTGGGGCGGGGACTTCACCGGGACGGTCATCAACACGTTCTACCCGCGGCTGCCCAGCGAGTGGAACGTGCCGTACCACCACGTCTTCACGTGATCCGCGGCCACCGCCGCGCCACACCTGTCCCGAGCCCACGCCCGCACCGCCTGGAAGAGGCACCACGATGCCCGTGCCCACGGAAGAACTGAAGCTGGAGATCGTCAACGCCGCCACCGGGAAGACCCTCGGCGCCAAGGCCGAGCCGGGCGCGGACGGAGCGCTCGTCGTCCGCGACTTCCCCGAGGGCGGCCCGAGCCCGGAGCAGTGGCAGCTCGCCCCCGTGCAGACCGCGCGGGACGGCCAGGCATATGTGATCCGCAACGCGGTCAGTGGCAAGGTACTCGACGACCCCGCCGCCGCGGACCGCGGCGTCCGCCAGTGGGACGCCACCGCCGGCCAGGAGCACCAGCAGTGGCACCTCGTCCCCGTCGAGGATGAAGCGGGCCTCTACTTCATCGAGGGCACAACCGATGGCGCTGTTCTCGACCTCGCCGACCCCGGCGAGGAGGACACCCAGGTCGTCCTGCGCGAGCACGACGACAGCGCGGAGAGCCAGCGGTGGCGCTTCGTCCCGGCCGAGCCCGAGCGCATCAGCGACCCCGCGCTGCGCTGGGCGCCACTGGACCACTGGAACGGCCGCCGGTCCTGGCGGCTGGTCCGCCCCACCGCGCTGCGGCCGGCACCCGGTGCCACGCCCTGCTTCAGCGACATGCTGCTGGTCCTCGACCGGTTCGGCAGCGACCGAGACGCCGGCGGGTGGAAGAGCGACGGGACCAACCGCTCCTGGAGCGGACAACCGGGCTGGTGGGCCGGACTCGGTGACCGGTTCCTCGCCGACACCGCAGAAGCGGGGCGGAAGGACATCGTCGGGCTCAAGCCCGCGAAGGGGGCTGTGACGTCCTCCAGCAGGGGCGACGGGACATTCGACGACGAGGAGCGCGTCCTGCACCAGCCCGCGCCCTCCTCGCGTCCCGCGGACCTGTGGACCCTCGTCGACTTGACGGGCGACGGTAGGCCTGACGTCGTCGTGCTGGCCGCCGACGGTGTCCGGGTGTCCACTCAAGACGAGGACGGGACGTTCTCGCCCGCGGGCGGCGAGCTGGTCCTGGAGGCGTTCGGGCACAGCCAGCAGGGCGGCGGGTGGCTCGCCGACGAACACCCCCGCTTCCTGGCAGACACCACCGGTGACGGCAGGCTCGACGTCGTCGGCTGCCACGACGACGGCGTCCGGGTATCCCTCCAGGACGAGGACGGCACGTTCGCACCGATCGCCGACGAACCGGTCCTCCGGGCGTTCGGCCACGACGAGAAGGCGGGCGGGTGGCTCGCCGAAAAGCACCCCCGCTTCCTGGCAGACACCACCGGTGACGGCAGGCTTGACATCGTCGGCTGCCACGACGACGGCGTCTGGGTATCCCTCCAGGACCAGGACGGCACGTTCTCGGACCCTCTGTACATCCTCGACGACTTCGGGGTCGACCAAGGGTGGAGCTCGGCCGAGGAGCACCCTCGATTCCTGCTCAGGACCACCGATGGCGGAGCAGTGGACATCGCCGGGTTCGGCCCGCAGGGCCTCGTCGTCTCACGCGGGCGCGGCGACGGCACGTTCGAGCCCTCGCAGCTCGTCCTGAACGACTTCGGGCTCGCCCAGGGGTGGACGAGCGAGAAGCACCTTCGGCTCCTCGCCGACGTCACCGGCGACGGCAACCCGGACATCGTCGGCTTCGGCGACGAAGGGGTCTGGGTGTCGCACAACCGCGGCGACGGCCAGTTCGAGCAGGCCCAAC
Organism: Streptomyces sp. NPDC059994; assembly: GCF_042737755.1. Taxonomy (NCBI): domain Bacteria; kingdom Bacillati; phylum Actinomycetota; class Actinomycetes; order Kitasatosporales; family Streptomycetaceae; genus Streptomyces; species Streptomyces sp. NPDC059994. The sequence goes on along the minus strand of NZ_JBHWUR010000004.1, from coordinate 119,313 downwards.
TGGTGTGCCGCGGGTTCGGGTACAACGAGGACGCCGGCGGCTGGCGGGTCGACCGTCACCCCCGCTTCCTCGCCGACATCACCGGTGACGGACGCGTCGACATCGTCGGCTTCGGCGGCCCGGGAGTGTATGTGGCCCGCAACCTCTTCCGCCGCTTCAGGACCCGATAGCCCTCGAAGGGCCTTCCCGCCGCACCACGGCGATTCGCCATCGGCGTGCCGGAACCTGTCACCCGACCGACGTTGCGGCCTGGCAGACCTTCGCCCGCAAGGCCGCACGTCGAGCAGCCGCGCGCTTCCTTCATCGGGCCCTCCAACTTGCCCTCGGCCGCTCTCAGCAGGGTCGGTGGGTACCCGCCACATCGGCGGCAGCCGGCGCAAAGCACAGGAGACGCGGGCCGTCGGGACGGCTGGTCGTCGCCGCGCGATGTCGCCCGTGGTCCGTCGAGCGGGGACCTTATTGCGCATCAATTCCAGTGACGTTCAATGTGCGAGAGGTGTCGCCGTGGATGATCCGGTGGTGCTGGGCATCGAGTCGTCGTGGGACGAGACCAGGGCGGGGATCGTGTCCGGGTCCATCACCTGGCCGGGCACGTGGCGGCCGACACCTCGGAGCACTGGCCGCTGCCGAATCCGTGCATGGTGCTGATCGTCTCGGGCGGGCACACCTCCCTGTTGCCCGTACGGGGGCGCCGGCGTGTCGCAGGTGGGCGTCGGCGTGTCGCAGCCACCCGGCCTCGGAGGTGAAGCCGGGCCTTGCCTGCGTCATCGCCAATGTGAACAGCTCGGCACCGCTTGGCTGCGGCGCAATGCCGACAGCCGGCCGCCAGGGGAAGAGCTGCGGTGAATCCCTCAGTAGATCCTCGGTCTTGACGTAAAGCGCGGTCGCGAGAGAGTCCAGCTCTGTACTTCACACACCGACGTTGGACTCCTTTGTCTCATGCCCGCAGACGATCCCCGGAAGAAGTCGGCCATCTATGCGGTCGTGCGGCTGCGGGTCAGTTCCCTGCCTCCTCGATCAGCGCGTGAGCCGTGCTGGACTCCAAGCTGCATCGCGCTGTTCACGCACTTCATCCCGTGCGGGTGTGGGAGGCCGTCTACATTGTCGAGGGCCTTCTCAAGAACACCTCCGCGGTCAAGCCGACCACCGTGCAGGCTGACACCCAGGGCCAGAGCGTTCCCGTTTTCGCCTTGGCGCATCTGCTGGGCTTCGATCTGATGCCCAGGATCAGGAACTGGAAGGGCCTGACCTTCTACCGCCCAAGCAGAGCGAGTACGTACACATCGATCCCCTGTTCGGGGAGGTGGGCAAGAACGTCATCGACTGGGATCTGATCGAGTCCCAGTTCCGGCACCTGACGCGGGTGGCCGTGTCCGTGCGTGAGGGCGCCATCTCCTCCTCGACGCTACTGAAGCGGCTACGGTCGGGCTCGCACAGCACGGGCCCTCCCACGGTTACGGCGGCCACGGCGCGCGCCCGCACGGCCCGTGGACCCCGACCTCTCTCACATTCGGCAAGAGCTGAGCGTCACGCCGGCGGCCGGGTGAGTTTGGCGGCCACGGCGTCGAGGACCCAGTCCAGGCCGGTCGCGAAGGAGGTTTCGGCGTCCACGTCCGTGCCGTCGTACACGGCCTTGGTCAGTGCCGGGAAGCGGCCCGTGGCCAACATCCTCATCACATGCGGGCCGGAGGCGCGCTGCCAGTCGCGCTTGGACAGGCCCGTGGCGCGCTCGGCCCGCAGGTTCGCGATCTCGCGTCTGATCGCGCCGGTGGAGTAGGCGCTGACGGTCTCCACGGCGCGCATGACGGTGTCGATGTCGGCGAGGCCGTCGAGGGTGGCCAGCGTGGCCTCGGTCACGGCGAGGCCGTTCGGGCCCAGGGTCGGGCGGCCGCCGAGCAGGTCGGCCAGCCATTCGTGACGGAGAACTGTCTGCCTGGTGCGGTGGGCGAGGATGCGCAGCGCCTCCCGCCAGTCACCGGGCTGCTTCTCGGGGAGAATCTCGCCCTGGACCTGGTCCACCATGAGGTCGAACAGCTCCTGTTTGGTGGAGATGTATCCGTACAGCCGCATCGGGCCGGCGTTCAGCCGGGCGGCGACCTTGCGCAACGACACCGCCTCCAGGCCGCCCTCGTCGGCCAGCGCGACGGCGGCGGCGACGATCCGCTCCCGGTCGAGCGGCACGGGGCGAGCCGGCGGCTCGGGCCGGTCCCACACAGTCATGATCACACCGTTCTGTTGCAATGCATCATATCGAGGAAATACAGTGTATCGACATGAGACATCGTATCGCTGTGATCGGAGCGGGCCCCGCCGGCCTTACCTTCGCCCGCGTCCTGCACCGCCATGGCTACCCCGTCGCCATCCTCGAACGCGATCCCGCCCCCGATGCCCGCCCCCCGGGCGGCACACTGGACCTGCACGAAGGGCTGGGCCAGCTCGCGCTGGACAAGGCGGGGCTGCTGGCGGAGTTCCAGGCGCTGTCTCGCCCCGAGGGGCAGGCCATGCGCATCCTGGACGTGGACGGGACTGTCCTGCGCGACTGGCACCCTCGTCCGGGTGAGCAGGCCAATCCCGAGATCGACCGCCGGCAACTCCGTGACCTGCTGCTCGGCCCTCTCGACGTCCAGTGGGGTCGGGGCGTGACGCAGGTGGTGCCGGGGACCCGGGATGGCGTACTGGTCCATTTCGCGGACGGGCGACAGGAGACGTTCGACCTCGTGGTCGGTGCGGACGGCGCCTGGTCCCGGACCCGCCCGGCAGTCTCGCCGGTGACGCCGCACTACACCGGCGTCACCTTGGTCGAGACCTCCCTCGACGACATCGACACCCGCCACCCCGACCTCGCCCGGTTGATCGGCGACGGTTCCGTGGCCGTGTACGGCGTCAACCGAGCTCTCGTCGCCCAGCGCAACAGCGGCGGCCACGTCAAGGTATACGCCCAGCTCCGCGCGCCGCTGGACTGGCACACGAACCTGGACCTGGCCGATGTCGAGGCCGTGCGATCGAGCCTGCTGGCTCTGTTCGACGGCTGGGCCGCGCCCGTCCTCGGCCTCCTCCGCCACGGCACCGCTTTCGTCCACCGCCCCCTCTACGTCCTGCCTGTGTCCCACACCTGGACCCACGTCTTCGGGGTGACGCTGCTGGGCGACGCCGCCCATGTGATGCCGCCATTGGGGGCGGGCGCGAACCTCGCGATGCTGGAAGGCGCGGAACTCGCCGAGTCCATCGCCACCGGCCCTGGAGATCTGGACGAGGCCGTCCGCGCCTTCGAGGAACAGATGTGGGCACGGGCCGGCAGGTGGGCGAAGATCACGATGGCCGGTCTGGAACGCCTCGTGAGCCCGGACCCCGCCGAAGCGCTCGCCCTCTTCGACGAAGTCCAGCCATCCTGACTGCCAAGCCGAGAGCCCCAGCACCAACCGGTCCAATCCTCCTACCGGGCCTGTCGGCAAACGACCGAACGACGGACACCATCGCTGAGGAAACGCCGGCGAGTTGAGGCACACGCGCAGGGACATGGCCTGAGACAGCCCGCAAACCCACTGATCAGGGACATGCGTCGTGACACGGGCCGCGAGACCCTGCAGAAGTGCAGGATGCGGACCTGCGACAGCCGCATGAGGAGGCGGCGGTGCCCTGCCGCCGGAGCTGCGCAGCCGCGCCGTAACCCTGCTGGCCCGGCGGGCGTTGAACGGGACATCGCATGTGTGCACCCGGTCCCCCGGACATGCGAACCGCCGGGGGCCTGACCCCCGAGCTCAGGCCCCCGGCACCCCCGCCCCACGGACACCGGAACCGCATGCGGCGCGCTCGCCGCCTTGCTCGCCGAGGTTTCTTCCCGCGCCTGTGACTGAGCGCTTCAGCCGGCCGGTGAGCAGTCGAGTTGGCCGGCTGAGAGTTGAGTGGTCACTGCACCGTCATGGCACATCACGTCGCACCAGCGCCTTGGCGACCGGTTCGCCACTGCGCCGGGCGTACGTCATCCGTTCACGCACGTCGCGCAGTGTCCGGGGCCGGTAGCCGGGTCCGCAGCAGCAGGTTTTGTGGAAGCCCACGCCCGCGTTCAGCAGCACGGTGAGGGTCCGCCATGCTGCGATGTCCCGTCGCCGGGGTGCGGCGAACGCCGACCCTGCATGGATCATCAGCCCCGCACACCGTGGACAGCTCCGCTGCCTCTTGCTGTCGTGCGGCTGCTTGTACGAAACCCGGCACGCGAGGCAGACATACGAGGTTTTCCCATGGGCCATGTGGTCAGTCTAGGGATCGTTCCGGAAGCGGCAGCGGCATTTCCTCCGCCAGAGAGTCCAGTCGGCGGCGCGATGAGCCGTCATGCTCAACGAGCCAACCCGACGCACTCAGTCACGGCGCACTGTGGGGTGTGCCGTGGGTGCTCAGCTCCTCCACTTCGCCGGCGGCCGTCGCACGCTGGATGAAAGGCGCCAAAGGGGCGACTGTGGAGGGGAGTTGGTCGACGTGGAGCACGGGGACGCGGAAGCGGACGTGGACGGCATCGACTTTGCTGGGGCGCAGGCCACCCGTGAGGCCGTGTGTGCCGGCCTGGCCGGGCAGATCGCCCCGGACGTCGAAGTCGCGCTGAACCGGCCCGGGACGCCGGACTGGCTGCTGGCGCGGCCGCCGCAGCTCGTGGCCCGCTCAACGACCTGACAGGCCCTGCAGGCGAGGCCGTGCAAGGCCCGCGAGCGGGGGGATGGCGGCCGGGCCGCACAGTGTGGTGGCGGCAGTGGCGAGCGAGACGACGCTCCGTAGGGGCGTCGTCGAACTCAAGGCCGGGAAAAATTGGTTGGGGTGGGTGCGGCCCCCTCCCCCACTCATACCCCATCCGAAACGGGAAGGGTGCTGGTGTATCTAACCTCCCGCCGTGACAGCGCGAGGCCGTGTCGTCACGGGTTCCAGCCGCAGTCGCCGGATCGGCCAGGGCGGTGGTTCGGCCGGGCCGAACCAGACGCGGACATCCTGCCCGCTGCGGACGGGCAGGAGGGGGTAGTCGTTATCGGCGTGCTCGGTGCGGTGCAGTGCATGGCCCGGGGCCAGGTACCGGTCGGCGTACGCGTCGAAGGCGGCCGCGTCGGAGGGGTGGCAGACGGTCGCGACCACCTCGCGGGTGCCCGGTTCCGAGGCGAACCCAGGGCCGCGCAGCAGCAGGACGTCGTCACTGTCGATCATGGCGGCGTTGGCCGTGTCGCGGTGCTCCCGCCAGACCGGCCCGGTGTAGAACGCCTCCAGCGCGCGCCGACGGTGCGCCATGTCGGGGAACGCGCGCAGCCAGACGAAGCGGTCCGGGTCGTCAAGATCGCGGAACCGGTCACCGACGGTGATACCGACTGCCTGCTGCCCGGTCACGAACTCGCGCTCGAACAACTCGATCAACGTCTCCCGGCTCCCGGGACGCAGGGTGTACTGCCGAAACTCGACGATGCTCATGCGGCACTCGCTCCGGTGCGGGTGAGTTCCATGGTCCAGTTCAGCTCCCAGGTGCGGCCGTCGTCGGCGGAGAACTCCTGCTCCCAGCGTGCGGCGTCCGGGCCGAGTCGGTACCAGGTGAAGTGCACTCGGATCGGGCGGCCGTCGTAGCTGTCCTCGCCGTGGAAGTCACCGCGGTCGCCCGTGAAGCCACCGATCACCGGGGGATCCAGTCTGCCGGTCCGGCTGTCGGACCAATGGATCGACCAGCGCTCCGTCTCGCGGTCGAACAGCCGTAGGGTCACGCCCTGGCGTCCGAGGGTGGGGAAGGTGATCTCGTCGATGTTGCCGGCACCCCCGAACAGCGGTCGAACCACCGCCTGGCCGGGGAACTCCACCCAGGTGGCCGGCCCCGTGCCGAGCGGTGTGGTGAGACGGCGATTGGCCACGTCCCAGAAGCCGTGCAGAAAGTCGAAGTCGTTCATATGCGCAGGCTAGGGTCACTACCCTGACATCTACTGTCAGGGGATACTGAGCGGCATGCGCGCGAGCCGACTGGTCACCCTGCTTCTGCTGCTCCAGAACCGGGGCCGGATGACGGCCCAGCAGCTGGCCGACGAACTGGAGGTCTCCGTCCGTACGGTCTACCGGGATGTCGCAGCGCTCGGCGCCGCCGGTATCCCGCTGTACGGCGACGCCGGCCACGCGGGCGGTTACCGGCTGGTCGACGGCTACCGGACCCGGCTCACCGGACTGACCGCGGACGAGGCGCAGGCCGCGTTCCTCGCCGCGCTCCCCGGCACCGCCGCCGAGCTCGGCCTCGGCGAGGCTCTCTCCACCGCCCAGCTCAAGCTGCGGGCCGCCCTTCCGGCGGAGCTGCGCGAGCACGCCGGGCGGATCCAGGAACACTTCCTGCTCGACGCCCCTGGCTGGTACGGCGACGCCGCCCGTACGCCTCACCTGACCGCGGTCGCCGCCGCGGTGTGGGCGCGACGGGCAGTGGTCCTGCGGTACCGGCGCTGGCGGGCACCGGAGGAGATCGAGCGCCGGGTGGAGCCATACGGGCTCGTACTCAAGGCGGGCCGCTGGTACCTGGTGGCCGGCGGGCCGTGCGGGATCCGCACCTACCGGGTCGACCAAATCGACGAACTCCGGCCGCTGGAAGAAGGGTTCGCCGTCCCGGACGGGTTCGACCTGGCCGCGCACTGGAACGGCTATCTGGCCGACTTCCGAGCCCGGTTGCACACCGGGGAGGCCTTGGTGCGGCTCACCCCGGAGGGAGCCCGAAGCCTCGGCGTGACGCCCGGGGGAGGCGCATGGACGGAGATTCGAGTGCCCATCGAATCCATCGACCACGCCCACCAGGAGTTCCTGCGGCTGGGCACCGGCGTAGAGGTCATCGCACCGGCCGAACTCCGCGACCGCATCGCCGAGACGGTACGCGCCCTGGCCGCTCGCTACACGCAGTGAACCCGGTAGAGCGACCTCCCGAGCGGAGCACCGGTCGACGGCACGCGCGCACAGGACCCTGCGCGGGTGAGGCGCACGCCTTCCAGGTGCATGTCGGCGGTGATGTCCGCGATGCGCCCGACGAACGGTTCGTCCGGGCCGCAGCGGCCTGGATCGCGGGGCCACCGAGGCGTCCGCGGCCTGGGACGTCAGCGCCGTCCTGCGCACCGCGGCCGACGCGGCCGGCGACCACCTCCGTGCGGCAGATCCTGCTTCAGCTGCCCGCCGGCTACGACCTCCTCTTCTGCTACCCCCCAGCCCATCCCACCACCTGCCCGGTCTCCGCAACACCAGCACAGGCTCCAGCAACAGCGGAGTCGACACGTATCGGAGCCGGGTTGGCTGCGGGTGGCCTGCCTCGCACGAGTTGGGAGTCGGGGAAGCGGGGCAGACGGGAGTCATGAATGATCATGAAGTCGCCACGTACGGGGGAAGCCAGGCACATATGACCGCGCCTCTCGGCCGACAGGGAACGACGACGAGCAGACGGGCCTTCAGTCTCCGCCAGACCGTGCTGGTCTTCGGGCTGCTGGCGCTACTTCTGTGTGGGGCCGCGCTCACGCTGAAGACCCTTGCCAAAACGGCTGGCGGCGGCCCTCCGGGCGCAGGGGTGGCCATGGCGGTTTGCGCGTCCGTAGCCCTCTTCGGCCTGCGTCGGGCCCGCCGCCGACCCCTGACGGGCCGTCTTGTCGACGCGGCCGAGGCGATCAGCCAGGAGCTTGCCGAAACACCTCGACCGGAAGGCCCGCGGACGGGTCCGGCGGCCGTCGCCCCGTACGCACATGAGGCGGGCCCGCTGGACACCGATGTCGAGACCTTCACGGCAGAGGAGTACGGCGCCATGGACGCGGTCGCATTCGAGCAGGCGATAGCCGCCTTGTGCGAGCGGGACGGTTGCGCGGACGTGCAGGTCGTGGGCGGCGCGGGCGACCTGGGAGCGGACGTGCTCGCGACCGCCCCGGACGGCCGCTCGGTGGTCATCCAGTGCAAACGGTACGGGCCCGTGAACAAGGTGGGTTCGCAGGAACTCCAACGCTTCGGAGGCACCTGCTTCGCCGTCCACGAAGCACAGGTCGCCGCCGTCGTGACCACGGGCGAGTTCACCCAGCCCGCCGTCGAGTACGCCGAGCAATGCGGAATCCGCTGTGTGGACCACGAGCGCCTCGCCGCCTGGACCGATGGCACGGGTCCCGCACCATGGAACGAGATGGTGTCCTGAAGGCCGTGGGAAAAGCCCCGCGTGGCCGTGCACATCACCGTTCGCGCGCTACGCCATGCTCCTACCGGACTCGTTCCCCCGCGCCGACCGGGCCGGGCGCAGCAAGTTCCGGCGGGGTCCGCCCCAGCGGCGTACCCGCACGAGGTGGCCCGGCGGATCCACAGGTGGGCAGACCGCCGGCTGCGGCCCCGTACAGCGCGGGAAGCACGTGGACGAGGGCAGCGGTGATATCGGGGGTACATCCGGCTATCGCCGCCGAATGCCCGGAGGGGACGAGCGTCAACTGCGGAGTGGGGCGGATTCGGCTGACGCGACACCGGCCCGCAGAACGTGCACACTCGCCCTGTGGGCCGGGAGCAGGCTGGGTCGCACGCACGATCTCACCGCGCAACGCCTCGGTTGCGCCAAGAGCTCTCCCTTCCGGAACGACGGCCGCAGTCGTGACAGCATCGGCCAGTACCCGGCGGGCTCGGCCTGGCAAACGGAGCTGTCCAAGATGGCTCCGGTGCCGTGATGACACCAGCCACATCAAGGGTTGAGCGGGAAACCTGGGTTGCCCCCAGTCGAGGTACGTGACGGTGCCGTCGCCGTTGCGGAGGGGGAAGCAAGCCTCAGAGGGCCGCCAGATACCGATATTGGCGGCGGCCCTGCCGTTACCGGCGTCCCAGTTCACATGGACAGGCACATCGCTCACCTGCCCCCAGTCACGGATCACAACGGATTCCTCACGAACCCAGCACACGCCATGGTTTGGGGAACAACGCCCAGTGGCCGTTGACGAAGACAAGACCGTCGAACGCCATGCCGTACGCCTCACCGGGCTCCGTGTACGTCCAGCGGTAGATGGTCAGTCCCGGCTTGAAGCTGTCCTTGACCTTCGCGTAGCCACCTGGGAAATGCGCCAGGGCCGGAGCCGTCCCGGCGTGAATCTCCTCCGTGGTGGCCTTCCACATCTGCAGTACCGTCTGCTGGGGTTTGGCCCAGGGCCCGAGCGGCAGGGGCGCCGAGGCCTGGTAGTACCGCTCGGCCTGTTCGGCGTAGCCCGGCCGGAAGACGGCCTCGTAGTCGTCGTGCGTGGGTCGCAGTGACTCGACCAGACCGGCATCCCCGCCCGCACCGGCTTTCGTCAGCAGGGACCTGGCGCCGCTGTCGGTCCCGGGATAGGCGCTCGCCGACGCGGTGGGGCCCTCCGCCCGCCCCGCTCCCCCGCCGACACCCACGCCGATCACTCCAGTGGCCGCGAGGGTGGCGACGAGCACGGCAGCCAGCCCGACAGCCCCTGCCTGCACACGGCGCCACTGCCGGTGACGTTCGCTGCGGCGCAGGAAATCTTCCGCGGGCGCGGGCAGTCCGAACTCACCGCGCCAGCGCTGTCCGAGCTCCAGGTCGGTTCCCTGGAGGAGGTCGCCCCCCTTTCTGGAGCCCTTCCACCTCCCGGCGCGCTCCAGCGCGTGATCCAGCCACACATCGAACTCGGCATACTTCGCACCCCACTGACGCAGCTGGGGCCATTTGTCGATGAGGAGGTCGTGAACGAGCTCGGCCATGGGCGGAGCCGTCCCGCCGGATTCATCCGAAGAGCGGACGGTGATGATCCGCTCGCGGGTCAGGACCGTCAGAACCCGGTCCACCGCTGCCTCGTCGGCAACGGGACCACAGGCCAGCGTGCGCAGCCCCGCCACGCTGCGCTGTCTGCGCGTATCCAGACTCTTTCCGGTCTGGTCGTGACGCACCAGGAGGGCGAGGACGCGCTGGGCCACCGCCTTCTGCCGCTCGTCCAACTGGCCCAGCACAGCGTCCTGCCACTGGGCCAGGCTGCCGCCGAACCTGCCGAGCCTTTCATAGGCGTCGCACGTCAGAAGGTTGTCGGCGCGGTTCTCCCACAGCAGGGTCAAGGTCTTCTCCAGCAACGGCAGTACGGTGACGCGGACCTCGTCGGGGTCCGTGTCATACCGGCCACCGGCCAGGACCTCAGTGAGGATCGTCTGCGCCAGCCCCTCCTCGAAGCGCAGGCCGGCGTCCGTTGCGGGCTTGGTGATGATGTCGCGCAGCTCGCCCGTTGTCAGCGTCGGCGGCAAGTCGACGACGGGTTTCACGGCCTCCAGCAGTTTCGACGCCCGATCGGCCAGACGCGGGTAGAAGTCGTTGCGCATGACGAGCAGGACGGTGACCGGGACACAGGACTCGACGACCTCGGTGAGCTGACGCAGCACAGCGAGGTCGTCGTCCGACACAGGTGATGTGCCGTGCCCTGGGCCCGGGGAGGTGAGCAGCTCCTCGAACTGGTCGATCACGAGCAGCAGATGCTCGGTGCCGCTGGACGCCGCGAGAAACCTCTCGGCCGCCGCGAGGATCCCGCCGCTGGCGGCTCCCGACAGGCCCGCGAGTTCCAGGTTGGCCGTGAGGCTGCGCTCGGGGCGGGCCACCACCGACTGCCAGTCCGACGGCAGTTCGGGCAGCACACCTGCCTGGACCAGGGACGACTTGCCGGATCCGGAAGGGCCCTGCAGCAACACTCCGTGCCGCCTGCCCGCCAGGTGACGCAGCAGTTGCTCCTTCGCACGGTCACGACCGTGAAACCATCTCGCCCTCTCGTAGGTGAAGGCTCGGAAGTCCTGGTAGGGGCAGACATCCTGTGGTTTCAGCGCGGGCCAGACCTCGCGCAGGATCTCGCCGGGCGTCGCGTAGGCGGTGTTCAGGCCCCGTTGGTACGGGTCGGCACCCGGCAGGGACGTCACCATCCCGATCACCAGACCGGTCCGGGTGTCCACGACCGGCCCGCCGCTGAATCCCCGCGCCACGGTGTTCGCGTCATGCAGTTGCAACAGCCAGTGGTCCAGGACACGCAGCGGACCACCCGCCGTCGCCGTGCCCTCGTGACCGCCGTCGAATGTAGAGCTGGGAAACCCGAACGACCATACGGGCCGCCCCTCCGCTCCATAGGCGAGCCCCACCAGCAGTTCCGGTACGCAAGGCGGGGTCTGGGCGAGCTGGATGACAGCCATGTCCTCACCCTCCGGTCGGCGCCACGGCCCGGTGAGTACTCTTCCCCTGGCCTTCGGGGCCCCCATGGCCTGGGGGAAACACACCTCCACCTCGTCACCAGGGCCATGGCCCGCGTCGCACACGACATGGGCGCAGGTGACCACCGTCCCGCCCGGCACGAGGAAGCCCGCCCCAACCGGCATGCCCTCGCCGGTGAGGATCTGTGCCACCGCGGCGGCCGAACTTCCGCGCGCCGGGGGCTTCGCCGCGACGGGACCCTCGTCCGCCGACGACGTGACCAGGTACTCCATTTCAGTTTCCGCTCTCACCGCCGTCAGCAACAGTGCTCACGGCGGCATTCCAGGTCACGGTCACTTTCAGATGGCAGGCCGCCTCGCTCTTCGCGATCACTGCCCCCGCCTGCGCAGCCAGGTCGACGCCGAACTCAACCTCGACGCCGTCGGGCCGCACTCGCCGGAACTGGTCCAGCACCGCCCGCGCCATGTCCGCGACCGGGCCGATCGCGCTCTGCACGCTGTGCGGCAAATCGCGTATCGCCTCCGAGGCCCGTCCGGCCATCACCGGCCCGGCCGACGCCTCGACGGGATCCGCCTGCACAAGGATGGATCCACCGCCCTCCAGCGGCATACGCACAACAACCGGCCTCGCTGACATCAGCGTCCCCCGCCCGTCGACTTTCCCCACCATCACCAAGAGGCAGCGGCAGGCACTCAACGTAATGCCTCACACGCCTTCCCGTGGCCGGATTCCTGTGAAGTCTCGATATGCCTCAAAGATCACATATGCCGACGACCTGACAGTCGGGCCGCGGGCCCGGCTGAGTGCTCACGGGACACGAGGCACTGCGCAGGCACCGATTCGCAGACGCCGAGCAGCTTCGCGATCGAGGCGACGGGGTTTCCGTTTCCGGAGGAGTTCAGGAAGGACGCCGTCGCGCTCTACCGCGCCGACTTCGCGTGCAGCGGATCTGCCGACTTCCGTGCCTCCACCCCGGTCGACGGCGGCCTGCGCCCGCTGCGCGACCCGGGGGCAGTGTGCTCAGTCTCGTCCAAGGGTCTCCTCCGTTCTGGTCAGGGGCCTCAGCCCATAGGAGGAGGGCAGCCGGAATACGCCGGAAACGTCCGTAGGCCCGGCGGAACGGTGAGTTGCCCGCCGCTACTGCGCTGAACCGTCGGCGGGTGTGGGGCGGAAGGTGCGGCGGTATGCCTGGGGTGTGACTCCGATGGCGGCATGAAGATGCTGGCGCAGGGAGACACCGGTGCACGCAGTGGTGGCGCAGGCGGCGCAGGACGGATGGCACCAGCAGCCGCGGAGAGCGCGTGTTCTTCTGACGTTCTCCACGGCCCGGTGTCCGATTTTTTGGGGGGCTCCTGCCTCCGGTCCCCCGCAGAGAGCAACCGTCCAGTCGGCGGTTCAGCCGCCCTCCGGTCCAACCCTCTGCGCGGGCCGCGGCAGGCGGGGCGCGCGCCAGACCGGGTTGCAGCGCCACGCCGTCCACGCGGCGGCGTCCGTGAACGGCCCGGACCGGTCAGCGAGCATCGCGAGCACCTGGGCGCGGGCGGCGTAGACGGCCTGGCGCTCGGAGTCGGTGACGATGCCGAACCGCCGTACGTGCGCGTACCCGTCCAGGCCCTTCCACTGGTGCCGGCTGAGGTCGGGGTCGATGACCAGGTCCACGGTCAGGTCGAAGGGGTCGAACCCTGCGGCTGTGCGGACGGTGGGGCGCTCGAAGTCGATGACCCCATCACTCGCGTCGAACCCGCCTGCCACGTGCTGGCGGCCGAGGGGGTGCACATCACAGAGACCGTGCCCAGCGCCGCCGTCCGGCTGCTCATGTGGCGGCACCCGACCCGACCGAGAAAGCGGCGGCAACCTTCTCGTCACCTGCGGCCACTGAGTAGGGAAACACCGACACGCTCTTCCGAAACGGATGAACATGCAAGAGACACGGCAGGCCGCGCGGCAGCGCAGGCGCAGACGAGGGCTGATGGTGGGCACCACCACGGGGCTGGTGGTCACAGGTCTTCTCGTCTGCCTGGTCATGACGATGCAACCGGACGGGAAGAAGGATGCCGGGCGGGCCACGGCCGTCACCGACTCGCAGGGGAGTCCCCCGCCGACATCGCCTGGCAAGAAGCCCTCTTCCCCGCCGGCCCCCTCCGCGACCCCGTCGGCCGGCGCGAGGACCCCGACGTCGGCCGGCGCCACGTCCCCGACGGTTTCCCCGACCACGTCGGCGGCGCCGCCATCGGCCTCCACGCAAAGGGCCCCTGCCACGTCATCCCTGGCCGGGCGGATTCGACCCAAGAGCACCCGCAAGGGAGTCGCCACCGTCTACAAGGCCGGAGTCGGGGACGGCGCCTGCTCCTACGGCCCGAGCGACGACATGATGATCGCGGCGATGAACACCACCGACTACGAGACGTCCAAAGCCTGCGGGGCGTACGTCCTCGTCCGCGCGGCGAACGGCGCCTCCGTCACGGTCCGGATCACCAACGAATGCCCCCTGCCCTGTGCACCCGGCCAACTCGACCTCAGCGAGCAAGCCTTCGCCAGACTGGCCCCCATCTCGACCGGCCGGATCGCGATCACCTGGAGCCTGTCGAGCCCCGAGACACCGGGCACGATATCGATTCGCTACAAGAACGGATCCAGCCCCTACTGGTGCGGCATTCAGGCAATCGGCCACCGCAACCCGCTCGCGCGGCTGGAAGTCCGCACCAGCGGCGGCTGGCGCCAACTGGCCCGCACCGACTACAACTACTTCCTCTCCCCCGACGGCAGCGGGTGTGGCCGCGCCATCAGGATCACCGACATCTACGGAGAACGACTGACCATCAACGGGATCGCGCTGCGGCCGGAAGCCGTGCAGCCGACACAGGTCCAGTTCACACACCGCTGATCTGTCCGCCCACCATGCCGCCCCTCCACAGAAAGCACTCGAAGGGGGCAGCGGCTGGCATGTGGCACAGGAACTCTTGGGTGGGGGCCCGGCCGTGGACGGGTCCCTCGACACCCTCGGAATGATCGTGTCCGACTTCCGGTTCCTGGACTGGCAGCGCACCCATGGTTCGACGATGGCCTTGATCCGCTGTGCCGACGGCAGCACGACGGTCGGCCGTTACTCGTCGGCCACGCACTTGAAGCCGAACATGACCGCGCTCAGTTCGGTCGGTGACGCCGGACCAGCCCAGGACGCCCCGCTCGGCGTCTCTCCGGGCCGAGGTGGTCGACACCAAGAGTGCCAGCGTCACCCAGACGCTGACCAACGCCCACCGCACCACGAGGTGGCCTGAAAAGAGATTCCGGCTCAAGGCAACCTTTTACGGAGCCTGTGACCACAAGGAGTTGGATCCGGCCATTCCGGAGCCTGGGTCCGCCTTTTGTCTGGTGAACAGCATGCAAGGAGACACCTCCCCCATGAAGAACCCCACGAACGGCCGGCGTCGCGGGCTTCACCGCCGTCGCTGGACCGCGACCGGTCTCCTGCTCGGCGCGCCCGCCCTCGTCGTGCCGTATCTCCTGCTCGTGCAGGAGGACTCGCAGGCCGCGACGGTCGACGGCAATGCCTACTACCGGCTGGTTTCCGTGCACAGCGGCAAGGTGCTGGACGTCAACGGCTTCTCCACCGCCGACGGCACCCGTATCCAGCAGTGGACCGACCAGAACACCGCCAATCAGCAGTGGAGACTGAGGCCCACCGAGGACGGCTACTACGAGCTGGTGAACCGCAACAGCGGCAAAGTGCTGGGCATTAAGGGCGATTCAACCGCCGAGAGCGCCGCCGCTGAGCAGCAGACCGACAGCTCCTCCACCTCCCAGGAGTGGCGAATCGACGAGGTGAGCGGTTCCGACGTCGTCACCTTCACCTCCCGCAGGAGCGGCCGGGTCCTGGACGTCTCCGGGGGCTCCACGGCCGCCGGCGCGGCAGTCATCCAGCATCACGGCAAGGGCAGTGCCAACCAGCAGTGGCGGCTGGTGAAATCGGCCGGGATCCAGGCGGCCGCGGCCGGATCGTATGTGTGGAACAACGCCCAGGTGGTGGGCGGCGGTTACGTCGACGGGCTGGTGTTCAACCCGCGCGAGAAGGGTCTGCTGTACGCGCGCACCGACATGGGCGGCGCCTACCGCTGGGACGCCGCGGCCGAGCAGTGGATCCCGCTCACCGACTGGGCCGGCGAGAAGGACTGGAACCTGCTGGGCATCGATTCGCTGGCCACCGACCCCGTCGACCCCAACCGTTTCTACGCCGCGGCGGGCACCTACACCAACGACTGGGCCGGCAACGCCGAGCTCCTGCGCTCCACGGACCGGGGCCGCACCTTCAAGCGCACCGCTCTGCCATTCAAGCTGGGCGCCAACGAACACGGCCGCGGGGCGGGCGAGCGGCTGGTGGTCAACCCCGCGGACAACGGCACTCTGCTGCTGGGCACCCGCAAGAACGGCCTGTGGCGCAGCACCGACCACGGCGTGACATGGAGTCAGGTCTCCTCGTTCCCCGTCAAGGACGGGGCGAGCAGCGGCGCGGGCATCGCCTTCGTGACGTACGGCCCGGCCGGCAGCAGGACGGTCTATGTCGGCGTCGCCGACAAGTCCACCTCCCTGTACCGCTCCACCGACGGCGGCAGCACCTGGCAGGCCGTCTCCGGTCAGCCCACCGGCCAGATGCCGCAGCACGGCGTGGTCTCCGGTGACGGCTCGCTGTACCTGACGTACGCCAACTCCATCGGCGACGCGACGGCGGGTTCGGTGTGGAAGTACACGCCGGCCGGCGGGGCGTGGAAGAACATCTCCCCGTCCCAGGGCAACTACGGGTTCTCCGGTCTGGCCGTCGACCCGCAGAAGCCGTCCACGGTGATGGTCACCACCCTCCACCGCTGGTGGCCCCAGGACGAGCTGTACCGGAGCACCGACGGCGGCACGACCTGGAAGGCACAGGCCGCGAAATCGGAGCGGGACGCCTCCGGCGCGCCTTACGTCGGTACCGGCATCGGGCACTGGATGACCGCCCTGGCCATCGACCCCTTCAACTCCGGGCACGTGCTGTACGGCACCGGCAGCGGCATCTGGCGCAGCAAGGACGCGGGCGCCACCGACAACGGCGGCACCAGCCACTGGATCGTGGGGGCCCGAGGGCTGGAGGAGACCTCGCTGATGGACGCGATCGCCCCGCCCGGCGGCGCCACCGTCATCACCTCCATGGGCGATTTGGGCGGTTTCCGCTACGACTCCCTGACGAAGGTGCCCGCCGGGCGGCTGCAGAACCCGATGATGATCACCAGCACCGACATCGATTTCGCCCAGTCCAACCCCTCGGCGATGGTCCGCGTCGGCCGTGGCGGTGCGAAGGACGGCGCCTACTCCACCGACGGCGGCAGCAGCTGGAACCCCTTCAGGACAGAGCCGGTGGACAGCGCCGACAGCGGCCAGGTCGCGCTCGCGGCGGACGGCTCCGCCATCGTCTGGACCCAAGCCGATCAGGCCCCGTACCGCTCGACCGACAAGGGGGCGAGCTGGTCGAAGGTCAGCGGCCTGGGCACCGGCGCCGTGGTCGTCGCCGACCGCTCCTCGGCCAAGACCTTCTACTCACTGGCCGGCGGAACGCTCTACGCCAGCACCGACGGCGGCGCGAACTTCACCGCCCGCGCCACCAACCTGCCCGCCGGCCGGCTCACGGCCGTCCCCGGCATCGCCGGAGACCTGTGGATCTCCGGCAGCGGCAAGGGGCTGCTGCACTCCACCGACGGCGGCCGCACCTTCACCACGCTCAAAACGGTGGAGTCCGCCTCCGCCCTCGGCTTCGGCAAGGCCGCGCCGGGCGCCGACTACCAGGCCCTGTACCTGATCGGCACCGTCAAGGACGTCACCGGCGTCTTCCGCTCCACCGACAAGGGCGCCACCTGGGTCCGCGTCAACGACGACGCCCACCAGTGGGGCAGTATCGGCGGCGTCGGCGTCATCACCGGCGACCCCGACACCTACGGGCGCGTCTATGTCGGCACCAACGGACGCGGCCTCCAGTACGGCGACCCGTCCTGACCCCAGCACTCCGAGCGGGGCCGCAGACACAACAGCCTGCGGCCCTGCCAGGGCTGCTGTCGGTGCTCGCCGGACGCCCGGCCCACGAGCGGCACTTCACACGCTTCACGGAGCTGGCGCCAGAGCTCGCGGACCAGTGGGCCGGGCAGGCCGATGTCGCCGACCGCGTCGGGGTGGCCCAGGTGCTCGGCAGGCGCGCCGCGCCCGATTTCGGCGACCTGCGGCGCCTCACGTATCTGGACACGGTGCTCAAGGAGTCGACGCGCCTGTTCCCGCCAGGCCCATACGGCGCACGCGAGACGATCGAGGACCCGGTCCTGGGCCCGTACGAGATCCCCACAGGGACCACGGTGTTCTTGGCGCCGCCCTGGACAGCTTCGGCCTTGTGCGCGATCTTCCTGCCGAACTCACGGGTCGCCGCCCTTCGTGAATCATCTGCGGGGGATGTGGCGCCACGGGCATCCCCCTGTGGTTGGCTGGCCAGCGATCCGTACGTGCGCGGCCGCCGGCCTACCGGGGCTGCGATCGGTGGTTGAACGGGTGCGGCCCCCTCCGGCGCTCACCGTCCGGGTCGGGATGCTGATCTTCATAGGGCGCGTCGGCCCCGGCATCGCCCGTCGTCTGCGGGCGGGCGATGCCGCGCTGGTCCACGGCGTCGTCGCGGCCCGTGTCACCGGCGGCCGTGCCGCGGCGCGACTCATTGAGTCCAGGCCGCCCGTCGTGGCCGCGGTGAGAGGTCCGGCGGGCACCGGCCAGGAGGAGGCTCAGCCCGAGCAGGGCCACGGCGCCGACGACGATGCCGTAGAGGAAGAGGGTGCCGGTGGAGCCGGTGACGTCGTAGCCGAATACGGAGAATCCGCCGGTGAGCTCGTGGGCGGCGCCGTCGTTGGTAACGACGCCGGACACGCCTACGACCAGGGCGGCGATCAGAAGGACGAGTCCGAGGATGACGAACATGACGTGCTCCGGAGGTCTGCGCTCTGTCCCCTCCACGGTAGAACCGCGATTTCCGGGAAGCCACCGCCAGGGAGCGGGCCTAATCTAGGGACAGGGGTCTTTCATCACTCCGTGAGATCGGCGTACATCATGATCATCCTCGGAATCATTCTGCTGGTCATCGGCTACGTGGCCAGCCTCGCCATCCTGTGGACCATCGGCATCATCCTGGTCGTCATCGGCATCATCCTGTGGATCCTGGGATCCGTCGGGCACAAGGTGGGCGGTCGTCGGCACTACTGGTAGCCGTCCCCGAGCCAGTGCGGGACCAACCCGTTCTCGCACGACCCGACGCCGAGGACGCGTACAGCACGGCCGTCACGACCTCCTGCCGCGCCCGGGGCACGCGCACCCGCGAACCCGGGCATCGCACCATGGCCTTCTTCTCCCTCCTGCTGATCGCCGCGATCGGCGCTAGCACATTTCCGGCAATCTGTGAAATTCTGGAATGTGGCACCAGCAGGGACGACGGCCCGCGGCGGTAGCGCTGGTACGCCCCAGCTCTGGCCGCTGTGTGCGCTGCCAAGGAGTGGAGGATCCGATGTGGACCATCGTCATCATCGTGGTCGCCGTGGTGGTCCTGGCCGCCGTCGCGTTGACCATGCGGACCATGACCCGGCGCCGGCACCTTCGGGAGCAGTTCGGTCCCGAATACGAGCGCGCCGTCGAGGCGGAGCAAAGCCGTGGAGCGGCCGAGCGCGACCTCAAGGAGAGGGAGGAGCGGCATGAATCGATGGAGATCAGGCCTCTGCCCTCCACGGTCCGCGACCGGTACGCCCGGGACTGGGCCAGCGTGCAGGAGCACTTCGTCGACAGTCCCGACCAGGCCGTGGGTGAGGCGGACCGGCTCGTGACCACGCTCATGAGCGAGCGCGGCTACCCGACCGAGAATTTCGAGCAGCAGAAGCGGGACCTCTCGGTCGAACACTCCCGGACCCTGGACCACTACCGCATCGCCCATGAGGTCAACGGGCGGGCCGGCAGCAGGGACACCACGACGGAAGAACTCCGGAGCGCGATGGTCCACTACCGGGCGCTCTTCGAGGAACTGCTGCACGACGACACCGATTCGCCGGATGAAGAACGCCGCTGAGCGCCCGCCAACCGCAAGCGGCCGTTCGGCCCCGCACGGAGGTGAAGGGACATGCAGAGAGAAGGACCATACGGGCGCGACGACGAGTACGCCGAGCCCGCCAGAGAGACGCTGTCCACCGAGGACATCGCCCGGCCCCAGACGGACGACGACCTGACGGCGGCCCCCGACGACGAGGGGACAGAACCCCGGACCAGAATCACTGACGAGGCCGGGAACGAACCGGACGCGGCAGCGGGCGAACGGGACGAGTCCAAGCAGAAGCCCGATACCGCCCCGCTTCTCGGGGCCCAGGAGGCAGAAGGGCTCCGTACCCGATGGCAGGAAATCCAGCAGGGCTTCGTCGATGACCCGAAGCAGTCGGTGCTCGCGGCAGACGGGCTCGTCGCCGAGGTCATGCAGCTGCTCGCCACCACGTTCGCCGACCACAAGCAGGGACTCGAAAGCCAATGGCATCGAGGCGAAGAGGCCGCCACCGAGGACCTGCGCCTGGCCCTACGCCAATACCGATCCTTCTTCGACCGCCTCCTCAGCACCTGACCACCGCCCCGAACCCGTTTTGCACTCCCGGGAGGTCGGCTCGAACCGGCCGATCCTGGCGAAGTACCCGCCGTGCCTGACGGCCTTGCTCCAGCATCACGACAAACGGCGACCAGCCCGCATCGTGCACGGACTTCGCCAGGCGGGTACGGGCCAGGCCCCTGACCGCCAGGTCTTCCACGTAGGCCGCTTGGTCGTCGCGGATCAGATCGGTGGAGAGGCTTGTGCAGCCGGTCGCGCCACCGGGCCGCCACGCGGGCGTGCTGGCGCGTTGGCGCGCCACCCTGGCCCGCGGCTTGGCGCGGTTGCGACCTGGGTGGCACGCTCTCGCGCCCTGTCGGTGGCCACGCCGCTGCTCGACCTGGCCACCCTGCGCCTGAGCGTCCACCTGCACCGCACGGCGGCGGCCGCCCACCGGCTCACTCCTGGGGCAGCGCCTCGCGGAGCCTGCGCAGGGAGGCCGTGTTGTTGCCGAACTGGTTGATCGCGGGCGCTCCCCGGTGGGACGGGCCGTAGCCGTGCTTGAGGAAGTTGGCGAACGAACCGCTTGCGCTCAGGTCGACGAAGAAGTGGCGCTCGGGCTCCGGGAAGGCCGACGCCATCAGCTCGTCGAACCGGATGCGCTCACGGATCACGTCCCACAGATAGCGCTCCAGGTGCTCCGGAGCGCCCGGGTCCACGGTCGCCGCGTGCGTGGCGGAGTACAGCGGCAGGCGTGCGGAGCGCAGCGGGACCGTCCGGGCCGCGTCCATGACGGCCGGGCGGATGGCGTCCAGGTGCGGGGAGTGGAAGGCCTGGCGGACCGGGAGGCGCACGGCGATCACGCCCTCCCGGTCGAGCCCGGCCCGCAGCTCCGCGAGCCGGTCCGCCGCGCCGCTCACCAGGAAGTTGCCGTCGTAGTTGACCCCGGCAAGGGTTACCGCGTCGAACAGGTCGGGCCGGTCCGCGAAGAGCGAGGGTGCGGCAAGCACGCTCAGCATGCCGCCGTCGCCGCGCTCCGCGAGCAGCCGGGCCTGGCGCATCACCAGCCGCAGCCCGTCCTCGAAGTCCATGGACCCGGCGACGGTGGCCGCGATGTACTCCCCCAGGCTGTGGCCGAGGACCGCGTCGGGCCGCACGCCCTCCTCGCGCAGGGTCTCGGTGAGGCTGTAGCCGATGCTGTAGAGCGCCGCGTGTGTGGTGAGGACGGAGTCGTACTCCTTGCCCTTGCGCGCGTCGTCATAGATCGCTTCCACCAGGGAGGCGCCGCCCGCCGCCCGGTGGGCCGCGCTGCAGCGGTCCAGGGCGCGGCGGAACGCCGGGTGGGTGTCGTAGAGCTCCCGGCCCATCTGGTGGTACTGGGTGCCCTGGCCGCCGTACATGAACACCACCTCGGTGCGCGGCCGGGCGCTCACCGCGGGTGCCGGGGGCTCCTCGGGCAGCGGCAGCGGGTCCTTGAGGATCTGGTCGGTCAGCTTGGCCAGGACCCGGCCGGGGCCGATCTCGTGGAAGGTGCGGTGCCCCTGGCCGATCAGCCAGGAGATGGACTCGTACCACTTCACGGGGCTGGATATCTGGCGCGTCAGATACTCCGCGTACCCCTGCTTCGGGTAGAGGCGGGCCGTGCAGTTCGCGACGACCGGGATCGTCAGCTCCCGCAGCTCGAACCCGGCGAGGTAGCGGGCGAACTCCTCCTCCACCTCCGTCATGCAGCGCGAGTGGAAGGCCGCGCTCACGTTCAGCGGGATGAAGGCGGCCCCGGCGTCGGTGAAGGCGGTGCGCAGCTCGGGGGCGAACACCTCGTCGTACTCGCCGGAGACGATGCACTGCTCGCGCGAGTTGATGTTGGCGATGTCGAGATTGCGGAACGGCAGGCCCTTGAGGATCTCGTCGACCCGCCGCTGGTCCAGGCGGACGACCGCCGCCATCGCGCCCTTGGGCGCCCGGCTCATCAGCTCGCCGCGCCTGCGCACCAGTTGGAGCCCGGTGAGGAAGTCGAAGGCACCGGCCGCGAACAGCGCGCAGTACTCCCCCAGGCTGTGCCCTGCCACCACGTCGGGCAGCTCGCCGCCCGCCGTACGGTCCAGATAGGTGAGGGCGTTGACCACGTACAGCGCGGGCTGGGTGTACTCGGTCCTGGCCAGCACCTTGTCGGGGTCGCGCAGGCAGAGCTCCTCGACGGAGTAGCCCAGGCACGCGTCGGCCTGCGCCACCAGCTCCGGGAACTTCTCGAAGAGCCCCTCGCCCATGCCCTTGTGCTGCGAGCCCTGGCCGGGGAAGACGTAGACCGATTTCATGAGTAACTCCCGTACGTTCCGAGCTGTTGGCCCAGCAGGGCCGCTGTTTCCCGCATCAGGTGCTCCGCGACGGCGGCCACCCGGCGCTCGCGCCACTTCTCCAACGGGGTGTCCCGTACCCAGGCGTTGAACGCGCCCATGGCCGGACCGCAGTGGATCTGGTAGTCGACCCGCTGCTCAGCACTGCCCGCCATGGCGAGGCGGGTGGAGTGGACGAAGTACCAGCGGAAGACGAGCGCCATCTTCTGCTTGGGGCTGCGCTCGATCTCCGCGAGCCGCTCCGGGAAGCGTTGGGCAACATGGGCCCGGGTCTGCGCCCACACCTCGTCGATAGAGCGCCGGAAGAACTTCTCCTCCAGCGTGGTGCGCGTCCGTGCGTCCAGGTCGTCGAGCGAGTCGTGGCGCAGATACAGCTCGTACAGCTTCTGGGCGCGCGCCGGGAAGAACAGCCCCTTGCGCACTGCCTGGACCCTCGCGCCGACCTCGAACATGTCCCCGGCGGGCGCGTAGTCGGTGTCGTGGACGCCGAGTTCCTGGAGGATGTCCTTGACGGCGTCGCTGGTGCCCGCCTCGACGGTGCACTGGTTGATGGACCCGGTCACGATGAAGTCGGCGCCCAGGGTGTACGCGGCGAGCGCCGCCTCCGGGGTGCCGATGCCGCCGGCCGCCCCCAGGCGCACCGGCTCCGGGTACCTCTCCTCCTCGCCGATCCGGTCGCGCAGCGCGCGCATGGCGGGCATCAGCACATAGGCGTTGCCGCCGTCGGTGTGGCCCGCCGAGTCGGCCTCGACGCACAGGTCCTGGGCGAGCGGCAGCCCCGCGCCCAGCTCCGCCTGTTCGGCGGTGACCAGGCCGCGCTCGGCCAACTCCCGTACGAGCTCGGGCGGCGCGGGCCGCAGGAACCGCTCGGCGACCTCGGCGCGGGACACCTTGGCGACGATGTGGTGGTCCTGGACCACGTTTCCGGCCGCGTCGCGCGAGAGTCCGGCGAGCCGGTAGCGCACCAGGGGCAGCGTGGGGCGGATGTAGGCGGACGCCTCGACCGTGCGGACACCGTGGCGCAGATACAGCTCCACGGTGCGCATCTCCAGGTCGGGCTCCTGCGGGTTGCTCAGCAGGTTCACACCGAACGCCTGGCCCTGGTCGAGCTCCCTGCGGATCCGGGTGAGGGCGTCGTCGATCGTGTCCAGGCCGAGGCCGCCGGTGCCGAAGAAGGAGAGCAGCCCGGCCCGGCCCATCGCGGTGACCAGCTCGACCGAGGCGATGCCCTTGTACATCGCACCCGCCGCGTAGGCGTACCGGACGCCGTGCGCCTCGCGGAACCGCGCGTTCCCGAGTGCCTCGGGGGGCACGGTGAATTGCATGGGGGCCTCGGTGGGTCGGGGGGTTTCGAGGGACTGGGGTGTCGTGCCGACGGGCTCGGCCGGGGCCGCCTCCCACGGGAACACGCCCTCCTCCGCGTACCGCTGGATGGCCCGGACGTTCTCCGGGTCCTCGAAGACCAGGCGGTTGGTGGCCAGCGCCGCGCTCTTGGCGTGCTCGGTCACCGGCGACAGCTCGCGCAGATACGCCTTGTACCGCGTGACCGCCTTCTTCGACAGCCGCCCCAGCCGCTGGAGGTGGGTGCGCAGCAGCGCCTCGCTGTCCGGCCCGTACGCGTCGACGAGCCCCCACTCGCAGGCTCGCGCCGCGTCGGCGGTGCGGGTCGTGGCGGCGAGGTAGTGGGCGTGCTGGAAGCCGGTGCGGCGGATCAGGAACGGGAGCACCACGGCCGGTATCAGGCCGAAGAGCAGCTCGGAGAGGCTGAACGTGGCGCTGTCGTCGGCGATCACCACATCGCTGGCGGCCACCAGGCCGACCCCGCCGGCGTTCGCCTTGCCGCGCACGTGCGCGACCGAGAGGAAGTCGCCGTACGCGAGGAGGCGGAACAGGTCGAACAGCGGCTCGGGGTCGGCCGCCGTGCGCCCGCCTTCCCGGACCGCCGCGCCGATCGCCCCGAAGTCGGCGCCGAAGCAGAACACTTCGGGCAGCCCTTCGAGCACCACCACGGTGGCGGACGAGCGCGAGGCGCGGGTCAGGACCTCGGTGAGCTCGCGCACCAGGGTCTCGTTGAGCGCGTTGTCGGCCTCGGGCCGGTGGATCCGCACATACCAGGTGGTGCCCTGTTCGCGCAGCCGCAGCGTGGTGGGGGCCGGTCCGTCTGTCAGCCCACCCATGCGTACTCCCGGTGGTAGTTCTTGATCTCCCGCAGGACGAGCCGGGGCCCGCTGCCGTTGCCGGTCGCGGCGACGAGGTCCTGGTTGACGGCCGTGTCGCGGGTGCCGAAGCGGATGAAGTCGCGGTCGCTCAGCAGCCGGTCGTACTCGTCCAGGGAGAGCCGGTAGCGGCCGTCCAGATGGGCATCGATGGCCATCTCCTTCAGCCGGGCGGCCCCGTCCGGGGTGACCACGCCGCTGTAGAACTCGGAGCAGCAGCCCGACCCGTAGGAGAAGCAGCCCAGGCGCCGGGGCGCGTCGAAACCGCCGTTGCAGACGGTGCTCGCCAGCGACAGGAAGACGGTCGCGCCCATGATGTTGCCGACGCGGCCGCAGTACTCCAGGCCCGGCATCACCCGGCGCTCGAAGTCCTCGGCGATCTCGGCGCCCTTCGCCTTGGCGACTTTGCGCATCATCGTGCGGTGGGCGCCCTTGACCATGCCGCCGAAGGGCGTGTGGAAGGCGAGGTACTGGAAGGAGTCGCGGTAGTCGGCGCCCGCCACCTTCTTCTCGTACGCCCGGTAGGACTGCTCGCAGCAGTCCAGGTACGACATGAGGGACAGGTCGACGTCGCCGGACTCGCTGTCGGGGGCCGGACGGCAGGTGTCCATGACCTCGTAGCCGTAGTAGCCGCTGGCGCCCACGTCGAGCTGGAATACGTGCGGGGTGTCGCTGATCAGCATGGCGACCGCGCCCGCACCGCCGCTGGGCTCGGCGTACGCCCACTCCTGGGCGGCCGCCTCGTCGCCGTCCTCAAGGAGGTAGCGGGAGATGTCGGTGGCGATGACCAGCGCCTTCGCGCCCGGCGACGTCTGCGACAGGATGAAGTTGCAGGCCATCTGGAACCCGGCGGTGCCCGCGTAGCAGGCCTGCTTGAGCTCGAACATCCGGCAGTTGCGGCTCAGGCCCAACTGGTCGTGGAGGTAGGTGCTGGTCGACTTGGAGAAGTCGATGCCCGACTCGGTACAGGTGATCAGCAGCTCGATGCTGTCCTTCTCCTCGGCGCTGAGCCGGTCGAGGAGCGGCCGGGCGGCGTTGGCGCCGAAGGTCACCGGGTCCTCGAAGGGCAGCGCCACGGTCTTCTCCCTCATCAGGAGGTTCTCCAGGCGCGGGAGGTCGAGCCCCCGGTGCTGCGCCAGTGCCTTGACGTCCAGCACCGCCGAGCCGCCAAACACGTTCATCGCTTCGATACCGACGCGGGACATGACCTTACGCTCTCCGTGATTCGCACTTGCTCATGCAAAGTGCCGTGTTGATGCCGCCGAATCCCATGCTCAGGCTCAGGCAGTGGCCGATCTCGGCCTCGACGGCCTCGCCGCGCACCCAGCGCAGCCGGTCGTCGATGGGCTCCACCAGATTGCGGGTGGGGTGCAGCCTGCCGTGCCGCATCTGGAGCAGCGCGGCGACCGCCTCCACCGCCCCGGCCGCGGTGAGTCCGTGCCCGGTGATCGACTTGGTGGCGTTGACCCGGGCGCGGGTGAGCCCGGCGGCCAGCAGGGCGTCGGCCTCGGTGCGGTCGCCGACCGGTGAGGCCGTGCCGTGCGGGTTGACGTAGTCGATGTCGACGGCCGTCAGCCCGGCCCGCTCCAGGGCCTGCCCGATCGCCCGCACCTCGCCCTGAAGCGACGGGTTCGGGTTGCGGTTGCCGTCCAGCTGGACCGACCAGCCGGTCAGCGCCGCGTACGGCTCGGCGGGCGCCGGACGGGCGCCGACGCGCTCGACGACCAGCGCGCCGCACGCCTCGCCGAAGACGAAGCCGCCCCGGCCCGAGTCGAACGGACGGCAGGCCAGCTCCGGCGCCTCGGCGCAGGACTCCGGCGCCATCGCGCCCATGGCGTGCAGGCCCAGGTACTCCCAGTACGAGAGGTCCATCAGGGCACCCACCGCCACGCACACGTCGACCCGGCCGGACGCCACCGCCTCGGCCGCCTCGATGACCGCCAGCTGGCCGCTGGCCGAGGCCCCGCCCACGGTGTGGGCGAAGCCGCGGATACCGAAGGCCGCCGTGGCGAGCCCGCACAGATCGGTGTCCAGGAAGGACATTCCGTAACTGGGCCGCAGGAAGCGGGGTTTGGCGCGGTGGCGGTCCTGGGCGAGGGTGAGCTCACGCTGCTGGAGGTTGTTGCCGCCGACGACCAGGCCGATGCGCTCGGCGGGGACCTCGTCGAGGCGCGCCTCGGTCCAGGCCTCCTCCAGGGTGGCCAGCAGGACCTGGCCGGTGAGGGAGACGGTCCGCAGCTCGCGTGCGGCCAGCCGGTTGGTCGGCGCGAAGGTGGGGATCTCCGCGCCGACGAACCGCGTACCGGCCTGGCGGCCGGGCCGCTCCATGACGGCGAACCGGTGCGCCCCGGCGAACAGTGCCTCGGCGAAGGCGGCCTTGCCCTGGCCGACGGCCGTGGTGACCCCCAGCCCGGTCACGGCGATCTCGGGCACGTTACCGGGCCACCGCGGTCTTGTCGGCGAGGTGCCGGGCGAGCTCGCCCAGGTTCTGCGGGCCGAACGTGTCGACCAGCGGAATCTCCAGGTTCATCGCCTCAAGGACGATCATGACGATCTCGGCGCGGTCCATCGAGTTGGCGCCGAGCGCGTCCAGCGAGTCGGTCTCCTGGAAGTCGTGCCCGTCGAGCTCCGGCAGGACCTCGACGATCGCTTCGTGGATCAGGGGGAGGATTTCTTCGCTCTTCATAGTCACACCATCACTAGGGGAAACAGGGGAAACAGGGGGAACACGGGAACAGGAATCGGTGGGGACGGGGCAGGGGGGGACGGCCGGTCACAGCTCCGCGTCGGCCGCGGCCGCCCGTAGCCCGGCCAGGTCCGCACCCGGGTTGGCGACGATCTTCAGCAGCAGCCGCTCGTACAGCGCGGCCATCCGCTCGGCCGTCCGCCGCGCGAACAGATCGGTGCTGTACTCCAGATAGCCGTTCAGGCCCGCCGGAGTCTCCCGCACCACCAGGTTGAGGTCGAACTTCGCCACCCCGGCGTCCGAGGAAACCGGCAGCGTGGCGAACTCCGGTACGGGTGCCTCCTCGCCCGGCGGGGTCGGTGCGGGCGCCGGGATCAGGTTGAACATCGCCTGGAACAGCGGCGAGTGCGCCGGATCGGGCTCGGCGACCAGCTCCTGGGCGAGCCGCGCGAACGGCACGTCCTTGTGCTCGTGCGCCTCGGCCGTCACCCGCTTGGCCCGGGCCAGGAGCTCGTCGAAGCTCCGGTCCCCGGCCGTGTCGAGCCGCAGCACGAGCACATTGATGAAGTAGCCGATCAGCTGCTCAAGCGCCGGGTCCGGGCGGTTGGTCACCGGCGAGCCGATGGCTGCCTCGCGGTCCTCGGTGTACGCGCCGAGCAGCACCGCGAACGCCGACAGGAGCGTCATGTAGAGCGTGACGCCCCGCTCCTGGCCGTACCGCCGCAGCTGTACGACCAGCTCGGCCGGGACGTTCACCGCGACCGTCGAGCCCCGGTGGGACTTGACGGCGGGGCGGCGGTAGTCGGTGCGCAGCGAGAGGCAGGCGGGCAGCCCGGCCAGCTGACCGCGCCAGTACGCCTCCTGCCGGGCGAGCTCCGCGGCGTCGACCGCGCGGTGCTGCCAGTGCGTGAAGTCGGCGTACTGGAGCGGCAGTTCGGGCAGCTCCGGCTCGGCGTCCCGGCGCAGCGCCGCGTACACCGTGTTCAGCTCGGTCAGGAAGACGCCGGTGGACCAGCCGTCGAAGATGCCCCACGGGCGGGTGACGACGGCGATGTGCTCGTGCGGCGACAGCGTCAGCAGGTGCACCCGCAGCATATGGCGGTCCTGCGGCGCGAACGGCCGGGCGCGCTCGGCACGCAGCCACTCGGCGGCCGCCGCGTCCCCGGCCATCTCCTCGAACGCGACGGCGAAGCCACCGGCGTCGTTGACCTGCTGTACGTATGCCCCGTCGCGCAGGACATAGCTGGTGCGCAGCACCGCGTGCCGGGCCACCAGCGCCTCGAAGGCGCGGGCGTAGGCGGCGCGGTCCAGGGCGCCGACGATCCGGTAGGCCATCTGCACGTTGTCGTACGCCGTGCCCAGGTGCTCGCGGTGGTTGAGGAACCACAGCTCGCTCTGCTGGAGGGAGAGCGGCGCGCTCAGGGCGCTTCCGCCGGGCGCGGGCAGCGGAAGTGCCACCGGCTCGTCCGCCGGGGACTCCAGGGCCGCCGCCATCTCCTGGACGGTGGCGCCGCCCAGGATCACCTGGAGCGGAAGGTCCTTGCCGGTCTCCTGCTTGACCCGGATGGTGAGCCGGGTGGCGAGCAGGGAGTGGCCGCCCAGCTCGAAGAAGCCGTCCTCCAGACCGACCCGGCCCAGACCCAGCACGTCCTCGACCAGACGGCACAGCGTCCGCTCGGTCTCGGTGCGCGGGGCGACGTACACCTCCTTGTGGACGTCGCTCTCGTCCGGGGCGGGCAGCGCCTTCTTGTCGACCTTGCCGTTGGTCGTGATCGGCAGCTCTTCGAGCGCCACGAACACGCTGGGCACCATGTACTCGGGCACCCTGGCCGACAGGTGCTCGCGCAGCACCCGGGTCATGGTCTGGCCCATCCGGGCCACCTGCGGGGCGTTGGCGAGCTGCGGGCGGCCGTAGGCGCCGCGCGCCCGCACGCGGGGCAGCTCCCCCTTGCCGAGGACGAGGTCGAGGCCGTCGGGGCGGTCCTGCGACCAGGTCACGGCGACCCTGAACCCGCTCTCCTCCGCGTACCGCAGGGCCGACTCCAGCTCGCGCACCCGCTCGGTGGCCGCCGCGGACAGGCGGTTGCCGCCCGGCAGCGGGTCGACCTGGCGGTTGGCGGGCCAGCGCGTGAGGCCCTCGGCCACCAGGACGTCGTCCTCGACACGCGGGTTGGTCAGGCCGGTGACGCCGAAGCGCTCGGGCACCTCGCCCGCCAGCAGCGCGCGCAGCGCCTGCGGCGAGTCGGCCTCCAGCCACGGCAGCGGCTCGGCGGGCGCTCCCGCGCCCTTGGTGAGCACCACGTCGTAGCGGTAGCTGAGCATCTCGTTGTCGCCCAGGCCCCGCTTGACCATCAGGTCGACGGCGCCCAGCTCCGGGAAGCGCTCGCCCAGGCCCGCGAAGAAGGCCGGGCTGACCAGCAGCTCGCCCTCCTGGCGGCGGCGGCGCTGGACCTGGGCGGCGAGCGCCCCGGTGGAGGTGCGCACCTGCGTACGGCTGCGCTCCATCGCGCCGAGGTGCGCGGAGAACAGGTCGAGGTTGCGGACGTCGCCGATCAGGATGCGGCCGCCGTCCTCGACGAGCGGCAGGATCCGGGCGACGGCCTCTTCCAGGTAGACCCGGTTGGGGAAGTACTGGACGACGGAGTTGAGGACGACCGTGTCGAACGTGGTGCCTTCCGGTGCCGTCACCGACAGGGCGTCGCCCTGGCTCAGGGTGACGTGCGACCAGCCGCGCCGCTCGGCGCCGCGCTTGACCCCGGCGAGCGCCGAGGCGGAGATGTCGACGGCGTGCACCGACTCGCAGGCGCCCGCGTAGCGGTACAGGAGCAGTCCGGTGCCACAGCCGATCTCCAGGAGCCGCCGGGGCCGCAGCTCCTCGATCTGCGCCACCGTGCCGTCGATCCACTCGCGCATCTCGGGCTCGGGGATGAGCTCACCGGTGTAACTGCTGTTCCAGCCCACCAGGTTGAGCTCGGCGTCGGTGGCGTCGGCGCTCGCGTCGTCGGCCGCCGCGTACTGGTCCTCGAAGAGCTTCTGCCACTGGCCGAGGTGTTCGGCGTTCTGCTCCTCTGCGGCCGTGTCCAGCCAGGCGTCCGTGGGGCGGACATAGGCGACGAGTTTCTTGGTGTCGCCGCTGTCCCGGGTGGTGACGACGGCGCTGTGCACCGAGGGGTGGGTGTGCAGCGCGCTCTCGATCTCGCCGAGCTCGACGCGGAAGCCGCGCACCTTCACCTGGTCGTCGATCCGGCCGACGAACTCCAGGGCGCCGTCGGGCAGTCGGCGCACCAGGTCGCCGGTGCGGTACAGCCGCGCCCCCGGGGCGTCGGAGAAGGGGTCGGCGACGAACTTCTCCCCGGTCAGGCCGGGGTTGGAGAGGTAGCCGCGCGCCACGCCCGCGCCGCCCACGCACAGCTCGCCGACCACGCCGCACGGCACCAGCCGCAGTCCGGGGCCGGTGACATGGGCGGTGGCCTGGCCGATGGGGCGGCCGATCGGGATCGGCGCGTCCTCGGCGAGGTCGCGCGGGATCTCGTGGCAGGTGGAGGCGATGCTGTTCTCGGTGGGGCCGTAGGCGTTGACGACGGTCAGGCCCGGGTGCGCCGCGTACAGCGTGCGCACGTCGCGGGCGGAGAACGCCTCGCCGCCCACGCCCAGATAGGCCAGCGGGAGCGTGCGGTGGCGGGAGGCCTCGGCGAACGCGGGCAGGAACGCGGCCGACAGCGCCATCATGGTGACCCCGGAGCGCTCCACCCGGTCCAGGAGCTGTCCGACGTCCTTGGAGTCGCCGTCGTGCAGCACCAGCCGGCCGCCGTTGAGCAGCGGGCCGAGCACCTCCTGCGAGCCGACGTCGAAGGAGATCGACGAGTGGTGCAGCACCACGGTCCGCTCGTCGGTCGGGAAGTACTCCCGGTTGCGTACCAGCCGCACCACACCGCGCTGCTCGACGAGCACGCCCTTGGGCACGCCCGTGGAGCCCGAGGTGAAGATCACGTACGCCAAGTGGTCGGGGGTGAGGCCGAGTTCGGCGCGGGGGAGGTTGTGCTCGGGGCGGTCCGCGAGGACCTGGACGCCGTCCGCCGCCCGCTCCCCCGTGTCCAGGTGCAGCACGTCCGTGCCGTCGAGCACCGCGCCCGGCAGATGGGACTGGCTGAGCACCAGAGTGACGCCGGAGCTCTCGATGAGGGTGCGGACGCGGGCCTCGGGGTAGCCCGGGTCGATCGGCACATAGGCGCCGCCCGCCTTCAGGATGCCGAGCAGACCGGCGACGAGTTCGGGCGAGCGCTCGGCGCACAGCCCCACCAGCGTGTCCGGACCGACCCCCCGCTCGCGCAGCTCGTGGGCGACGCGGTTGGCGCGGGCGTTGAGCTCGGCGTAGCTGAGCACGGTGGCGCCGTGCTCGACGGCGACGGCGTCGGGCCGCCGCTCCACCTGCTCCTCGAACAACTCGAAGAGACAGCTGTCCCGCGGATACGGGTGCGCGGTGGCGTTCCAGTCGGTGAGCAGCCGGCGGCGCTCGGGCGCGGGCAGGATGTCGACGGCGAGCGCCTCGGTGCTCGCGCCGCCGTCGGTGGCCAGCGCGGTGACGATGCCGGTCAGCGCCGCTTCGAGGTAGCCGATCAGCGCGTCCGGCGACAGCGAGGCGTCGACCTGGGCGTTGAGGGAGAGCTCGGTGCCGATGTCGTCGATGGACAGGCCGACCGGGTAGTTGGTGCGGTCGGCCGAGCCGAGCCAGCGCACGCCCTGGGCGTCGGTGCCGGTGGGGCCGTCGTCATCACGGCCGGGCTCGAAGTGCCGGAAGTTGATCATCGAGCTGAAGAGCGGCACGTCGCCCTCCACCCCGCTGCACCGCTGGGCCGCGATCAGCGAGCTCTGCTCGTACGTGATCAGCTCCTTGAGCGCGGAGTCGACCTCGGCGACCAGCTCGCCCACGGTGCGCCCGGCCAGGCGCACCCGCAGCGGCAGGGTGTTGATGAAGTTGCCCAGCATCCGCTCCACGCCGGGCACGCCCTGGAGGCGGCCCGACAGGACGGTGCCGAACACCACGTCGTCGCGGCCGCTGCACGCCGCCACCACCACGGACCAGGCCGCGTGGCAGAGGGCTGCCGGGCTGGTGCGCAGCCGCTGGGCCTCCGCGCGCAGATCGCGGGTCAGGCCCGGCGCCAGCGAGCGGCGCAGATCGCGCACCCCGCGCCCGTCGCCGCGCACATCGGTCAGGCCGAAGGGCGCGGTCGACTCGGTGACGTCGCCGAGCCGGTCCCGGAAGAACGCCTCGGTGTCGTCGGAGGCCAGCCGGTGCAGGGTGTGGGCGACGAAGTCGCGGTAGGGCGCGGGCGGCGCGAGGCGGTCGACCCGTCCGGACATGTGGGTGACGAGCTCGTCGAGGATGAGGCGCAGCGACGTCGCGTCCTCGATGAGGTGGTGTGCGCTCAGCAGCAGGAACCGCCGTGCGGAGTGCGGGTCCTGGGCGATCGCCAGCTTCAGCAGCGGGGCCCGGCCGAGCGTCATCCGCCCGGGCTGCTCCAGCAGGGCG
Source organism: Streptomyces sp. NPDC059994 (assembly GCF_042737755.1). Classification (NCBI taxonomy): domain Bacteria; kingdom Bacillati; phylum Actinomycetota; class Actinomycetes; order Kitasatosporales; family Streptomycetaceae; genus Streptomyces; species Streptomyces sp. NPDC059994. The sequence continues at coordinate 86,743 of NZ_JBHWUR010000004.1, read as the reverse complement.
CGCGCCTGCTCCTCGGCGTCCTGGCCCGGGTCGAGCGTGACGTGCTCGACGGGCAGCTGGGCGGTGCGGTGGACGACCTGGACGGGTTCGGGCAGCCCCGCCGTCAGCACGGCGGTGCGCATCACGTCATGCCGGTCGACCAGCGACTGGAGCGCGGCGGCGAACGCGTCCCCGGCTGCCGCGTCCTCGGCGGCCAGCAGGATCGGGATGACGTACGGGTCGTTGTCGGGATCCATCAGGTGGTGGAAGAGGATGCCCTCCTGCGAGGGCACCAGCGGGTAGACGTCCTGCACGTTGGGCGCCCCGCCGGGTACGGTCGCCACCACCGCGTCGAGCTGCGCCTGGGTGAGGTCCACCAGCGGCAGCATCGCGGGGGTGATCCGCTCGCAGGCCTCCGGTATGAGGTTGGGCGGGACGGTGAAGTCGGCGCGCGCCTCGGCGCCGTCGATCTCGGCCGCGAGCAGGGCCAGCGTAGGGGCGTTGAACACCGCCCGTACGGTGACGGCGAGGCCGTGCTCCTTGAGGCGGGCGATCAGGACGGTGATGAGCAGCGAGTGGCCGCCCAGCGCGAAGAAGTTGTCCTCGGCGCTGATCTTCTCGCCGTCGAAGCCGAGCAGCTCGGCCCAGACGTCCGCGAGCAGCTGCTCGGTGCCGGGGCGCGGGGCGACGTAGGCGCGCTGGGCGTAGGCGTCGATGCCGGGGGCGGGCAGGGCCTTGCGGTCGAGCTTGCCGTTGGCGGTGACGGGCAGCGCGTCCAGGACCACGAAGGCGCTGGGCACCATGTAGTCGGGCAGGGCGCGCTCCAGGTGCGCGGCGAACTCGGTCCGGCGGTCGGCCGGTTCACCCTCCGGGACCGTGTACGCCACCAGCTGCGGGCTGCCGGGCTTGTCCTCGCGGACGACCACGACGCAGGCGCGCACCGCGGGGTGCTGGGCGAGGCGGTGCTCGATCTCGCCGAGCTCGATGCGGTGGCCGCGCAGCTTGACCTGGTCGTCGATGCGTCCGAGGAACTCCAGGGTGCCGTCGGCGAGCCGCCGCACCAGGTCGCCCGTCTGGTACATCCGGGCGCCCGGAGCGTCGTCGAACGGGTTGGGCACGAACCGCTCGCGGGTCAGGTCCGGGTTGTTGAGATAGCCGCGCGCGAGCCCGGCCCCGGCGATGTACAGCTGGCCCACGCACCCGATGCCCTGCGGCTCCAACGCCTCGTTCAGGACGTGCAGTTGGATGTTGTGGATGGGGCTGCCGATGGGGACGGTGCGCAGTGGCCGGTCGGCCGGGCAGGTCCAGTGGCTGACGTCGACGGCCGCCTCGGTGGGGCCGTACAGATTGTGCAGCGGGGCGGGGTGCAGGGCGTAGTGCCGGACGCAGAGATCGCCGGGCAGGGCCTCGCCGCTGCAGAACACCTGGCGCACCGAGGCGCAGTCGGCCCAGCCCGCCTCCTCCACGACCGAGCGCAGCATCGACGGCACGAAGTGCAGGGTGGTGACGCCGGTGCGGCGGATGAGGGAGAGGAGGTAGGCGGGGTCCTTGTGGCCCTCGGGCTCGGCCACGACCAGCCGCGCGCCCGCCATCAGCGGCCAGAAGAACTCCCACACCGACACGTCGAAGCTGAACGGCGTCTTCTGCAGGACGACGTCGTCCTCGCCCAGGTCGTAGGTGTGCTGCATCCACTCGATGCGGTTCACCGCCGCGCGGTGCTCGATCATCACGCCCTTGGGGCGCCCCGTGGAGCCGGAGGTGTAGATGACATACGCCAAGTGGCCCGCGTTGAGCCCCAGTTCGGCCGCGTCGAGGTTGTCCTCGCCGAGGCCGGTGAGCTCCTCGCCCGCGTGCGCGACCCGTCCCCCCGCGTCGACGGTGAGCAGGTGCTTCACCCCGGACACCGCCTCGGTGTCCAGGTGCGGCTGGGTGAGGACGACCTCGACGCCGGAGCTCTCGACCACGTACGCGGTGCGCTCGGCGGGGTGGCTGGGCTCGATAGGCAGATAGGCGCCGCCCGCCTTCTGGATCCCGAGGATCGCGGCCACCATCTCCGCCGAGCGCTCCATGCGCAGGCCGACCACGGTGTCCGGGCCGACGCCGTGGCGCCGCAGGGCGTGCGCGACGCGGTTGGCGCGGGCGTTGAGCTCGGCGTAGCTGAGCTCGTCCGCGCCGAAGACGACGGCGGTGCGCTCGGGGTGGCGCGCCACCGCCGCCTCGAACAGCTCGTGCAGACAGCTCTCGTCGGAGAAGGGGTGGCGGGTGTCGTTCCACCCGGTGAGGACCTGGTGGCGCTCGGCCTCGTCGAGCGCGGAGAGCCTGGATATCCGCGCGCCGGGCTCCTCGGCGACGGCCGCGAGCAGCCGGGTGTAGTGGGCGATGAAACGCCGCACGGTCGCGCTCTCGTAGAGGGCGGTGGTGTACTCGACCGCGCCGACCAGCCCGTCCGGCGTCTCGCGCAGATCCAGGGTCAGGTCGAACTTGGTGATGTCGAAGTCGAACTCGATCAGCGAGACGTCGAGCCCGCCGAGCCGGACCTCGCGCTCGGACTGCGCCTCCTGGAGCACGAACATGGTCTGGAAGACCGGCGAGTGGCTGAGGCTGCGCTCCAGGTTCAACGCGTCCACGACCGCCTCGAACGGCACGTCCTGGTGGTCGTAGGCCTGTAGCGCGCTCTCCTTGACCCGGGCGAGCAGCTCGGGGAAGGACGGATCGCCGGACAGGTCGGTGCGCATGACCAGGGTGTTGGCGAAGAACCCGATGAGGCCCTCGGCCTCCAGCCGGTTGCGGCCCGCCACCGGGGTGCCCACGGCGATGTCACTCTGACCGGTGTACTGATGCAGGGCCAGCGCGTACACCGCGAGCAGCGTCATGTAGAGCGTGACGTCGTGCCGCTCGCTGACCTCGCGCAGCCGTCGCAGCAGCTCGGGCGGGCAGGTGAACCGCTCGTGCCTGCCCTGGTACGTCTTGATCTCGGGGCGCGGCAGGTCGGCGGGGAGGGTGAGCCGGGCGTCGACCCCCGAGAGCCGCTCCTTCCAGTAGCCGACCTGGCGCTCCTGCACCTCGTCGACCAGCCACTGGCGCTGCCAGTGCGCGTAGTCCGCGTACTGGATCGGCAGCTCATCGAGCGGCGACCCGGCGCCCGCGCAGTACGCCTCGTACAGCGCGACCAGGTCGCGGAAGAAGACGCCGAGCGACCAGCCGTCGGAGACGCTGTGGTGCATGGTGACCAGCAGGACGTGCGCCCGCTCGGACTCGCGCAGCAGGCGGACCCGGATCAGGGACTCGCGCGCCAGGTCGAAGGGCGCGACCGCCTCGCGCTCGCACACGCCGGCGAGCGCGTCCGGACCGGCGAGCTCCTCGTAGGCCACGGCGAAGTCACTGCCGTCGCCGATTTCCTGGTACGGGACGCCGTCGCGCTCCACGAACCGGGTGCGCAGCACCTCGTGGCGGCGGACGATCTCGGCCAGCGCCCGCTGGAGCGCGGGGCGGTCGAGGGGACCGCTGAGCCGCAGCGCCATCGGGATGTTGTAGTACGCGCTCGTCCCGTCCAGCTGGGCCAGGAACCACAGCCGCTGCTGGGCGAAGGAGAGCCGCACCGGCTCGGTCGCGGACCGGGGGTGCCTGGGGATGGTGTCGAGCGCGGAGAGGTCCACGCCCTGCTTGCGCAGCAGCGCGATCAGGGCGCGCTGCCGCTTGGCGGGCAGCGACCTGATCTTCTTGATCAGGTCGGCGCTGTCTTCGTTCACAGTGGTCATCGTCCGGCCCCGGGTTCCTGGTTCTGGCTTTCCAGAGCGTCCAGCTCTTCGTCGCTCATGCTCTCGATCAGACCGAGGCTCTCGCGGATCCTATCCACGTCGAACAGGCCATCCTCCCCGCCCGCGGGCGCATGTCGCTCCAGCTCAGCGGCCATACCGGCGAGCGTCGGGGCGTCGAAGACGACCTGGATGGGCAGGTCCGCGCCGCTTTGCTGCTTGAGGCGGTTCACCAGTCGGGTCACGAGCAGCGAGTTGCCGCCGAGGGCGAAGAAGCTGCTGTCCACGCCCAGCTGGTCCACGTCGGTGTGCAGCAGTTCGGCCCAGACGGCCGCGACGGCGCGTTCGGTCTCGGTGCGGGGTGCGACAAGACGCTCGCCCCGGCCGCGGGTGCTCTCGGGGTCGGGCAGCGCCCGCTGGTCCAGCTTGCCGTTCTGGGTGAGCGGCAGCGCTTCGAGCAGGACCTGGGCGGCCGGGACCATGTACTCGGGCAGGGCCTCGGCCAGGGCGGTGCGGACGTCGTCGAGCAGTGGGGTGCGCGCCGCCCAGCGCGGCGCGGCCTCCTGCTCGCCGGACTCGGGCGCGCGGGCGCCCTCCTCACGGATCGCGTACACGTTGTAGAGCGGGGTGCCCCGGAGCAGCCGGTTGTCCTGCTCGCTGACCACGCGGTAGCCGAGCGCCCGCAGCAGGGTCTCCACCTTCTCCAACTGGCCGTCCACGTCGTGGAGTTCCACCACCAGCTGGCGGATCTTGGGCCAGTCGCGCCAGTGGATGCCCTTGAGCACCTCGTACTCGGCGTTCTCCACGTCGATCTTCAGCAGGTCGATGCGGTCCAGGCCCTGCTCGGCGACGATCTCCGAGAAAGTGCGCAGCTGACACGTGAACCGCTCGCTGTCCAGGCGCGCGTCGACCAGCTCGGCCACCAGCTCGTCACCGGCGACCGTACCGTCCTCGGTCAGCTCCTCCTGGTTGCGCAGGTAGGAGCGGACCATCTCGTGCGCCTGCTCGGCAGTGGTGACACTGCTGGAGATGACGGTGTTGTGGCGGTAGAAGGTGAACGTCTCCTCCTTGGCCTCGGCCGCCAGGCCGCACGCGAACACCTGGGCGTTCAGCCCGTGCAGCTCCACGTTGCGGCGCAGCGAGTCGAAGACCGGCGGGATCGGCTCGAAGGCGAGGATGCGCGCGCCGGGGCAGCGCGTCCCCGCGAACAGGGTGAACATGCCGATGTTGGCGCCGACGTCGACGATGGTGTCGCCGTCGCGGATGGTGATGCCGTTGCGCAGGTATTCGAGGTTGGTGAAGATCTCCTCGTAGACGAAATCCGTCTCACTGCGGTTCTGCTGGAACACCGTCATGCCGTTGGGCAGTTCGTACGTCCGCTCCAGCGCCTCGGGTTCGGTGCGCTCGATGCGCAGCAGCTCGCGCACCGCGTGCGCGCGCTCGGCCGAGGGCACCACGTAGGACACCAGGCGCTGGTCGTGCTCGCCGTACTCGCGCACGACCACGCGCGCGTCCTCGACGCCCGGGTGGGCCAGCAGCTTCGCCTCGATCTCGCCGAGCTCGATGCGGAAGCCGCGCACCTTCACCTGGTCGTCGTTGCGGCCCAGGTACTCCAGGGTGCCGTCGGACAGCACCCGGGCCAGGTCGCCGGTGCGGTACATCCGGGCGCCCGGCTCGGGGCAGAACGGGTCGTCGAGGAAGCGCTCGGCGGTCAGCTCGGGCCGGTTGAGATAGCCGCGGGCCACCCCGTCACCGCCGACGTACAGCTCGCCGACCGCGCCGACGGGGGCGGGCCGCCCGTGCCGGTCCAGGACATAGGTGCGCAGGTCGGGGATCCGCTCGCCGATCGGGCTGACGGCGAGCTCCGCGTCGGCCTCGGTGAGCGGCCGGTAGGTGACGTGCACGGTGGTCTCGGTGATCCCGTACATGTTGACCAGCCGGGTGCCCTTGTTGGCCGCGCGGCGCAGCCACGGCTTGAGGGCGGCCACGTCCAGCGCCTCGCCGCCGAAGACGACCGTGCGCAGCCGGTGCGCGGCCGGGCTGTCGCCCTGCGCCGCGATCAGCTGCCGGAAGGCACTGGGTGTCTGGTTGAGGACGGTCACCCCCTCCGCGCACAGCAGGGCGTAGAAGTCCTTCGGGTTGCGGGTGGTGGCCTGCGGCACGATCACCAGACGGCCGCCGTGCAGCAGCGCGCCCCAGATCTCCCACACGGAGAAGTCGAAGGCGAAGGAGTGGAACAGCGTCCACACGTCGTCACGGCCGAAGCCGAACCACGGCTCTGTGGCGGTGAACAGCCGGGTCGCGTTGCGGTGTTCGACCATCACGCCCTTGGGCGTGCCGGTCGATCCCGAGGTGTAGATCACGTACGCCATATGAGAGGGCGTCAGACCCGTGGTGGCGGCGGGCAGATCGGTGTCCGGGCGGTCGGCCCAGAGCGCCGCGTCGGCCCGTACGTCCACCACCGGTACCTCGGGGGCGCGCAGGCCCTCCGGCAGCGGTCCGTCGACCAGCAGGGCGCGCGGCGCGCTGTCGGTGAGCAGATGGCCGAGCCGGTCCACCGGCGATGCCGGATCGAGCGGCACATAGGCGCCGCCCGCCTTGAGGACCGCGAGCAGGCCGATCACGAGGTGCTCGCTGCGCGGCAGGCAGAGCGCGACCAGCACGTCCGGGCCGACGCCCAGCTCGCGCAGATGGCGGGCGAGCCGGTTGGCGCGGGCGTTCAGCTCGCGGTAGGTGAGGCTCTCGGCGCCGTGGGAGAGGGCGACGGCGTCGGGGGTCGCGGCGGCGGCCTCCTCGAACCGCTCGTGCAGAGCGCGGTCGTCGGCGTACGAACGCGGGCGCCGGTTGTCGTCGACGAGCAGCCGCCGGCGCATCGCCTCGGGCAGGACTGAGATGTCGAGGGCGGCCACCGGCTCCTCGGCGTCGAGCGCGCCGAGCAGCCCGGTCATGGCGGCCTCCAGGTACGCGATGACCAGGGCGGCGTCCTGCGCCTGGTCGATCTGCGCGTCCACGGAGAACGAGTGCCCCAGGTCGTCGACCGAGAGCGCGACCGGGTAGTTGCTGCGCTCGATCACCCCGGCCAGCGACTTGACGCCCGCGCGCTCCAGCTCGTCCTCGTCGATGCGGTCGTCGGACTCCAGATGACGGAAGTTGAAGATCGCGTTGAAGAGCGGGGTGTCGCGGGGCACGCCGCTGTGGCGGTGGGCGACGGCGAGCGGGGTCTGCTCGTGGCGCACCAGCTCGCGCAGCGCACGGTCGGTCTCGGCCACCAGCTCGCGCACATCGCGCCCGGTGAGGTCGAGCCGGACCGGCACGGTGTTGATGAAGTTGCCGAGCATCCGCTCGATGCCCCGGGGGCCCTGGAGACGCCCGGACATGACGGTCCCGAACACCACGTCGTCGCGCCCGGCGCAGGCCGCGACGACCAGCGCCCAGCCCGCGTGGAAGAGCGTCGCCGGGCTGACCCGCAGCTCCTTGGCCCGGGTGCGGACCCGTTCGCCGAGCTCCGCGTCGAGCGGCTTGCGCAGATCGGCGACCCGTCGCCCGTCGCCGTGCACGTCGTGCATGCCGAAGAGCACGGTGGGCTCGGTGACGTCGCCGAGCCGCTCGCCGAAGTACGCCGCCGGGTCAAGGGTCTTGGCCCGGTGGGCGGCGTGCGCGATGAAGTTGCGGTACGGCTCGGGGGCGGCCAGTTCGGCGGCGCGGCCCGTCATGTGCGCCACGAGCTCCTTGAACAGGAAGCCGAGCGAGGTGGCGTCGTCGATGACGTGGTGCAGATTGAGCACCGCGGACCACTGCCCGCTCCGCGGGTCGCGGGCCGCGCGCAGCCGGATCAGCGGCGCCCGGTCCAGGCGCATCGCCTGCGAACCGGCCAGCAGCTTCTGGATCTCGTCCGCCGCGGAGCTGCCGGGGGTCACCGCGAACTCGTCCACGGTGAGCTCGGCGTGCCGGACGACGACCTGCACGGGCTGCGCGAGACCGTCGGTGAGGATCGCGGTGCGCAGCGCGTCGTGGCGGGCGATCACCGCGCGCAGGGCGTCGGCGAAGCGGTCCAGGTGGTCGCGGCTGTCGAAGGAGAACACCCCGGACAGCACGTACGGGTCGCGGCCGCTCTCCTTGAGGTGGTGGAAGAGCATGCCCTCCTGGAGGGCGGCCAGCGGGTAGACGTCCTGGAGGTTGGCGGCGCCGCCGGGCACGGCCGCGACGACCGCCGCCAGCTCGTCCTCGGTCAGCTCCACCAGCGGCAGCATGTCGGGCGTGATCCGGGTGCAGCCCTCGGGGACGCGCGCGGCCGGAACCACGAAGGTGTCCGCCGCGCCGCTGCCGTCGACGGACGCGGCGAGCTCCGCCAGCGTGGCCGCCGCGAAGACCGCGGGCAGGTCGCAGTGGAGCCCGGCGGCGGTCAGCCGCGCGGTGAGCCTGGGGATGAGCAGCGAATGCCCGCCCAGCGCGAAGAAGTTGTCCTCGACGCTGATCCGGTCCGGCGCGAACCCGAGCAGCTCGGCGCAGATCCCGACCAGGACCTCCTCGGCCGGGGTGCGCGGGGCGACGTAGGCGCGCACCGCGTACGCACCGGCGTCGGGGGCGGGCAGCGCCTCGCGGTCGAGCTTGCCGTTGGCGGTGACGGGCAGCGCGTCCAGGCGGACCAGGGCGCCGGGGACCATGTAGTCGGGCAGCGCGTCCGTGAGGTGGGCGAGCAGCTCGGCGTGGTGGTCGCGGCCGGGCACCTCGTCGAAGCCCGCGTCGAGCACCACGTAGCCGACCAGGCGGGGGTCGCCGGGGCTGTCCTCGCGGGCCAGCACCGCACACGCGCGCACCTCGGGGTGGGCGCCGAGCCGGGCCTCGATCTCGTCGAGCTCGATGCGGAAGCCGCGCACCTTGACCTGGTTGTCGATCCGGCCGAGGAACTCCAGGGTGCCGTCCGCGAGGCGCCGTACGAGATCGCCGGTGCGGTACATCCGGGCGCCGGGAACCGTGGCGAACGGGTTCGGCACGAACCGCTCCCGGGTCAGGTCCGGGTTGTTGAGGTAACCCCGGGCCAGACCGTCACCGGCGATGTGCAGCTCTCCGGCGCAGCCGACCGCCGCCAACTGGCCGAAGTGGTCGAGCACATGGAGCTGGATGTTCTGGATCGGACGGCCGATCGGGACCGGGCGCGCCCCCTCGCCCGGCGGGCAGGTCCAGTGGCTGACGTCGATGGCGGCCTCGGTCGGGCCGTACAGGTTGTGCAGCGGCGCGCGGTGCACCGCGTAGTGGCGCGGCGGCAGCTCGGGCGGCAGGGCCTCGCCGCTGCAGAACACCCGGCGCACCGATGCGCACCGCGCCCAGCCGTCGTTCTCCACCATCAGGCGCAGCATGGAGGGCACGAAGTGCAGGGTCGTCACACCGGTGCGGCGGATCAGCGACACCAGGTAGTCGGGGTCCTTGTGGCCCTCGGGCTCGGCGACGACCAGCCGGGCGCCGTTGAGAAGCGGCCAGACGAACTCCCACACCGACACGTCGAAGCTGAACGGCGTCTTCTGCAGCACGACGTCGTCCACGTCCAGACGGTACGCGTTCTGCATCCACTCGATGCGGTTCACGGCCGCCCGGTGCTCGACCATCACGCCCTTGGGGCGGCCGGTGGAGCCGGAGGTGTAGATGACGTACGCCAGGCTGCGCGCGGTGGCGGCGCAGCGTCCCGCGACGGCCCGTTCGGACGTGGCGCCCTCGACGCGGCCCTCGCGGTCCAGGTACAGCACCTCGCGGGCGGCGGACAGGCCGTCGCCCGTCACGTGCCGCTGCCCGAGCACCAGCTGAGCACCCGAGTCCTCGATCATGTACGCGAGGCGGTCGGCCGGGTAGCCCGGCTCCAGCGGCAGATAGGCGCCGCCCGCCTTCATGACCGCCCACAGGGCGACCACCATCTCGACGGACCGCTCCATGCAGACGCCGACCACGGTGTCCGCGGTGACGCCGTGCCCGCGCAGCTCCGCGGCGACCTCGTCGATCCGCGCGCCGAGCTCGGCATACGTCAGGGAGCGCTCGCCGAACACCACGGCGGTGCGGTCGCCGTGGCGCGCCACGGCGGCGTCGAGCAGCTCGGGCAGGGAGCTGTCGTCGGAGTAGGGGCGCCGGGTGTCGTTCCACTCCACGAGCAGCCGGTGCCGCTCCTCGTCCGACAGGTGCGAGGCGGCCGACAGCGGCCGCTCGGGGCCGTCGAGCAGCGAGTCCAGGAGCCGCTGGTAGTGGCCGAGGAACCGCTCGACGTCGGCGGTCCCGAAGCGCTGGGCGTCGTACTTCAGGTGCAGCGCGTAGTCGTCGGCGTTCTCGAAGACCTCCAGGTGGAGCTTGAACTCCCCCTCCTGCGAGATCCCTTCGACGAACCGCATCGACCGCGCGAGCTCCAGGCCGAGCACCTCGTCCGCGACGTGCATCATGCGCTGGTTCTGGAAGACGTAGGAGACCTGGAAGACCGGCGAGGAGTCCGGGTCGGACTGGAGGTTCAGGTCCTGCACCATGCGCGGGAACGGGTATCCGGCGTGATCGAGTCCATCGGCCAGGACCAGCGACAGCTCGCGCACGTAGTCGCGGAACGGCACGTCCTCCCGCGGCCCGAACCGCACCGGCACCATGTTGACGAAGTAGCCCACGGAGTCGGCGTACGCGAGGTCCGGGCGGCCCATCGACGGTACACCGACGATCAGGTCCCGCTCGCCGCTGTAGCGGTGCAGCAGCAGTTCGTACACCGCGAGGAAGAGCACGGCGGGCCGCACTCCGCTCGCCGCGCACCAGGTGCGCACCCGGTCGCCGGCCGCGCCGGAGAGCGCGAGCGAGGCGGTCCGGCCGAGCACCGGCGTGCCGGGGGCGGGGGCGCGCTCGACGCCGAGGCGGAGCACGGGCAGGTCGCCCGCCAGCGTCCGCTGCCAGAACGCGCGGTGGCGCGCGCCCTCGGGTCCGTCGAGGAAGGACTGCTCCCATCGGACGAACTCGTCGTACACGTCCGTCGCGGGCGAGCTCCAGTCGGCGCCGCGCCCCACCGTCTCGTACGCCGACGCCAGGTCCCGCAGGAACAGCGGGGTGGAGGCGCCGTCGAAGACGAGGTGGTGGAAGACCAGCAGGACGACCGCCCCGGGGGCGTCCGTCTCGTAGACGTACGCCCGCGCCAGCGGGTCCGACGCCAGGTCGAACGGGGTCTTCGCCGCCCGGCGCACCTCGGCGAGCAGCGCGTCCTCGGACAGGCCCGGCACCCGCTCGTGGCGGAAGTGGACCGGCCGGTCGGGGCGGGCGACGAGGTACGGCACGCCGTCCTCCTCCGTCACCGCGCTCGACAGCTGGCCGTGGGCCGCCACCACCAGGGCGAAGGCCCGGCGCAACCGGTCGACGTCGAGTGGCGCGTCGGTGCGGAAGCAGACCGGGACGTTGTAGACGTCCGCGTCGGGCCGCAGCCGGTGCAGCAGCCACAGGCCCTTCTGGCCCTCGGAGAGGGGGCGCTCGGCCGCGTGCCGCTGGAGCTCTTCGTAGAAGGCGAGAACGTCGTCGGCGGAGAGGGTGCCCGCCTTGAAGCCCGCCAGTATCTGATCCTCGTTCACGCGCTCGGTGCTTCCTTCATGAGTGCCTTCAGATCTTCGAGGCTGACGTGCCCCTGCCGGAACTGCTCCAGCGCCCGGGCCTTGGCGGCACGGGGGTCTTCGGTGTCCGGACCCGGGCCGGGGGCCGTGTCGGTGGCGGGCTCGGCGGCGCCGGTCGCGGCGCGGAGCTCGGTGAGGCGGGCCGCGATGCGTTCGAGGGTGCCGCCCTCCAGGAGGTCGCGGGTGGACAGGCGCAGGCCGAGGTCGGCCTCGACCCGGCGCTGGAGCCGCGACCAGAGGATGGAGTCCACGCCGAAGCCGTGCAGGTCCTTGTCGGCGGGCAGTTCGCCCGCGTCCAGGCCCAGGGCTTCGGTAAAGAAGCCCGCGAGGTAGCGGGTCAGGTCGTCGGGCCCCCGCCGTACCTCGGACGGCTGCGGGGCCCGCGCGGCCTCGCGCGGCTGCGGGGCCTCGTCGGCCACCGGCCGCTCGTCCCGCCGAGGCTGCTGCCCGGTGTCGAGCACCTGCTGCACGTCCGGGCGCGGCTGCCGCCAGGTGCGGCCGATCCAGTACCGCTTGCGCCGGAACGGCGTGGTCGGCAGGGTGACCCTCCTGCGGGGCCGACCCGCGTGCAGAGCGTCCCAGTCGACCTTGGCGCCGCCGACCCACAGCCCGGCGAGCCGGTCCAGGTCACCGTCAGCGACCAGCGCGGCGACGAACGCCTCGCCGCGCGCACCGGAGAGCAGGGCGGTCAGCGGATTGGCTCCGTCCTCGGCGTTGCCCGCGTGGACCTGGACCCCGAGCACCTCGGCGGCGTCCGCCTCGCCGAGGTGGCGGGCGAGTGCGGCGCGCAGCTCGGCCCGCGAGCCCACGACGGCCGCGAAACGCTCAGGAAGCGCCTCGCGCCCGGTCTGGAGGGTGTACGCGAGGTCCGCGAGGTCGGCGGAAACCTCACGGTCGACGAAGTCGAGGAGCTGGCGGGCCGTGTCGCGCAGCCGCTCGGGGTCCTTGGCCGAGACCACCACGAGCTGCGGCCCGCCGTCGCCTGCCGCCGGTTCGACGACCGCCGCCGGGCCCTCTTCGACGACCAGGGTGACGTAACTGCCGCCCGCACCGACGGAGTTGATGAGACCGCGACGGACGCCCTGCCCCTCGGCCGGGCGCGGCTGCCACGGCGCGAGCCGCTCGGACAGCACGAAGGGCGCGGCCTCGAAGTCGAGGTTCGGGTTGGCGGTGCCGCCCTCGACCAGCGGGGCGAGCTCCTGATGACGCAGCTGGAGCACCACCTTGGTCAGCTGGGCGATGCCGGAGGCCGCCTCGGGGTGGCCGAGGTTGGACTTCACCGAGCCGAGCGCGACCGGCTCGGGCACCGCGCCGAAGACCTCGCGCAGCGCGCTGAACTCGACGGCGTCACTCAGCGCCGACCCGTTGGCCGCCGCCTCCACGTAACCGATGGACTCGGGTGCCGCACCGGCCCGCTCCAACGCCCGCCGCATCACGGCGACCTGGGTGCGGTGACTGGGCGTCATGAAGCCGTTGGCCCGGCCGCCGTGCAGCGAGGCGCTTCCCTTGACGACCGCGTGCACGGTGTCGCCGTCGCGCAGCGCGGCGGCCAGCGGCTTCAGCAGCACCGCGCCGACGGCCTCGGCCGGCAGATATCCGTCGCCGTCGCGGAAGCTGCGGCTGCCCGGGTGACTGCCCAGGAGCTGCGCCTGGGAGAGCGCGAGGTACTTGTCCGGGTGGACGGTGAGGTTCACCCCGCCCGCGATCGCCAGCTCGCTCTCCCCGCGCAGCAGGTCCGCGCAGGCGAGGTGGATCGCCTGGGCCGAGGACGAGCACATGCTGTCCACGGCCAGGCTCGGGCCTTCGAGCCCGAAGAAGTACGAGACCCGGTTGGCGATCATGTTGTACGAGGTCGCCGAGGTCAGCGCCGCGCGCGGCACGTCCGCCTCGTCGGCCCGGTACATCTGGTACATCGAGCCGACGTACACACCGACCCGGCGACCGTAGCGCCGCTCGATGGCGTCCTGGGTGACCCCGGCCCCCTCAAGCAGCTCCCACACCGTCTCCAGGAAGAGCCGCTGCTGCGGGTCCATCGTCTCGGCCTCGCGGGGCGAGATACCGAAGAACAGCGGGTCGAACCGGTCGATCCCGTCGAGGAAGCCGCCCCAGCGGCAGTAGGTGCGGCCGGGCGCGTCCCGGTCCGTGTCGAACAGCGCGTCGTGGTCCCAGCGCTCGGCCGGCACCTCGGTGACGCAGTCCCTGCCGGACCGCAGGTTCCCCCAGAACGCGTCCAGGTCGGCGGCCTGCGGGTAGCGCCCGCTGATCCCGATGATCGCGACGTCCTGGTCCATGGGCGCGGGCCCGGGGCGCCGGGACCGGTCGGCCACGGCCGCGACGGTCGCCACCGCACGCACGGGCTCGGCGGGCCCGGCGGTGCTCGGGGCCGGGCGCGGCGCGCCGGACTCACCGAACATCGTCCGCAGCACGCCCTCGTACTCGGCCACGAAGTGCTCCGCCAGCGCGCGGACCGTCTGGATCTCGAAGAACAGGGTCTTCGAGAGCGGCCCGAAGCTCTCCTCCAGGCGGGCGATCAGATCGGTCGCCACGACCGAGTCCATGCCGTACCGCTCCAGCGCCGTGTCGGCGTCGAGCCGCTCGACGCCCAGCTTGAGGGCCCCGGCGAGCAGCTGCCGCAGGTAGCGGACGGTACGGTCCAGGAGCGCGCGGTCGGCGCCCCCTGTGGGCTGCTCCTGCTGCACCGATTCCCCTTCCCCAGTTGTCTCATGACGTGCCGTCAGCCTCGGCAGCAGTGCCTCGCGGTTGCCCGCGACGACCACGAGGCGGCCGTCGTCCAGGCCGTTGTCGTGCGCGGCCGCCCCGACCCGAAGGGCGTGCAGGGCGCTGCCGGTGTCCAGGGGCGCCAGGTCCATCTGCCGGAGCTGTTCCCTGGTCGCGTCGTTGACCTGCATCCCACCGTCCTCCCAGAGCGGCCAGTTGACGGAGAGCGTCGTTCCGTGCCGCAGCCCGGCGCCGGCGAGGCGGTTGCGGTGGGCCGCGTAGGCGTCCATGAAGGCGTTGGCGGCCGCGTAGTCGGCCTGCCCGGGGTTGCCGAAGGCGCCGCTGGTGGACGAGAAGCAGCAGAAGAGCTCCAGCGGGTGGCGCTTGCTCGCCTCGTCCAGGTTGACCAGGCCGGACACCTTGGGGGCCAGCACGCGAGCCAGCTCCTCGGGCGTCTTCCTGACGATGAAGTCGTCGCTCAGCACACCGGCGCTGTGCACGATGCCGGTGAGCGGCCCGTGGGTGGCTTCGACGTATGCCATCAGCCCGTCCACCGCCGCGCGGTCGGTGACATCCACCCGCCGGTGGTCGACGCGCAGCCCGGCCGCCCGCAGGGCGTCGAGCGCGCGTGACTGCTCCGCGTCCAGCGGGGAGCGGCCGGTGAGGACGACCGTGGCGTGCTCGACGCCGTCGGCGATCTCACGCGCCGCGACGAGGCCCAGGGCCCCGGCGCCACCGGTGATCAGATAGACACCGCCGGTGCGCCACGGCGCCGCCGCCGGGCGCGCGGGCGCCACTTCGGCCAAGCGCCGCACATACCGCCGCCCGTCCCGGTACCGCACCTCGGGCTCGGCCGCGCGGCCCGCCTCGGCGAGCAGCCGGGCGGCGACGGCCGGGGCCGGAGCCCCGTCGAGGCAGTCGAGGTACTGGGTGCGCAGCCGGGGGTTCTCCAGCTGGGCCGTCTTCAGGAGCCCGGTGAGCCCGCCGAAGCACTCCGCGGCGCCGCCGCTGCCCACCAGGACCACCTGGAGCAGCACGGGTCGGCGCGGACCGCTCGCCAGGAGCTCACGGGTCCGGGCGAACACCTGCCGGGTCACGTCCAAGTACTGGGCGTCCAGCGGCTCCTCGCCCGGCTCCACCACCTCGAAGGCGGTCGTCCCGGCGAGCGCGGCCGCGTACGCGTCCCGCCCGGCGGCGTCGAGCGAGCCGATCAGGACGACATGGTGCTCGGCGTACTCCTCGGACGCGACCGCGTCCGCTCCGGCGGCCTCTTCCCACACCGGCCGCAGAAGCAGCAGCTCGTCGTGGCGCGGCTGGGCCGGTACGGCCACAGCGTCCTCGGTGTCAAGCCAGTAGCGCTCGCGGGCGAACGGGTAGCCCGGCAGGCTCACGCGCCGCACCGGCGCGTCCGTCCCGTGCAGCGGCGCCCAGTCGACGGCGAGGCCGCGCACCCAGCGGGCCAGGACCTCGTCGTACTGCCCCCGCTCCCACCAGGCGCGGACGGTCCCGGCCGACTCGCGCGGCACGTCGCCGTCGGGCCGTACGGTCCCGCGCAGCCCGGTGCCGGGCGCGGCGGGGTCGGCGACGAAGGCGTCCAGGTGCTGCCTGAGGGACTCCATCGAGGTCGCGGTGAAGGCGAGGCGCTCATCGAGCGCGACACGGCCGGTCTGGAGCGTCCAGGCGACGGCCGCGAGGTCGGCATCGCCCAACTCATCGGCGCGGGCCCGTAGTTGGCGAGCCTGCTGGACGAGCTGCTGCTCGCTCATGGCAGACAGCACCACGGCCACCGGCCGGGTCCCGTCGGCGGGCACCTCGTGGCGCGCGGCCTCCGGCTCGTACTCGGCGAGGATCACATGGGCGTTGGAGCCGCCCGCGCCGAAACTCGACACCCCGGCCACGCGCGGCAGTTCGCGCTCCTCGCCGCCGACGACCAGCGTCGGGCGGTGCCACGGCGCCAGGTGCTGCTGGACCCGGAAGGGCGTCCGCTCGAAGTCGATGTGCGGGTTGGGCACGGCCGAGTGCAGGCTCGGCACCAGCTCGCGGTGTTTGAGCTGGAGCAGCACCTTGGTGACCGCGGCGATGCCCGCCGCGCTCTCGCAGTGGCCGATGTTGGACTTGACCGAGCCGATCGCCAGGCTCTGCGGCAGCGCGCCACCGGCCGTGCGGAACGCCTTGACCAGGCCCGCGATCTCGATCGGGTCGCCCAGCGCGGTGCCGGTGCCGTGGGCTTCGAGGTAGCTCAGCGCGGCCGGGGAGACCTCGGCCTCGGCCAGCGCCGCCGCGATGACCTCGCCCTGCGCCGCCGGGCTCGGCACGGAGAAGCCGTGGGTGCGGCCGCCGTGGTTGAGCGCGGTGCCCTTGATGACGGCGTGGATGTGGTCGCCGTCCGCGATCGCCCGGTCCAGCGGCTTCAGCAGGACCGCGCCGACGCCCTCGCCGGGCACATAGCCGTCGCCGCCCTCCCCGAAGCTGCGGCAGCGCCCGTCGCTCGCCGTGAACTTGCCCTGACTGAGCATCAGATACTTGTTGGGGTGGACGCTGACGTTCACGCCGCCCGCCACCGCCGATTCGCACTGACCGCTGCGGATCGCCTCGCAGGCGAGGTGGATCGCGGTCAGCGACGACGAGCACATGGTGTCCACGGCCATGCTCGGCCCGTGGAAGTCGTAGAAGTACGAGACGCGGTTGGCGATGGAGGAGGGGCTGCCCGACAGGGCGACGTGCTGCCCGCGTGCCTGCGCCTGTGCGCCGTGGAGCTGGTACTCCTCGTACATCACACCGACGAACACCCCCACCTTGCCGGCCGGGGCCAGGTTCGCGCCGGTGTATCCGGCGTCCTCCAGGGTGTGGTGCACGCACTGGAGGAACAGGCGCTCCTGCGGGTCCAGGTACTCGGCCTCGCGCGGCGAGATGTGGAAGAACAGCGGGTCGAACCGGTCGACGCCGTCGAGGAAACCGCCCCACTTGCCACCCGGGTGCCCCCGGTGGTCCCAGCGGCTCTGCGGGACCTCCCGGATGCAGTCGCGTCCGGAGCGCAGGTTCTGCCAGAAGGCGTCGAGGTCCTCGGCCTCCGGGTAGCGCCCGCTCACGCCCACGATGGCGATGTCGGTGTGCGCACGCGGGGCGCGGCGCTCGCCGCTGGACTCACCGGTGGACTCCACCGGGGCGGCGGACGCGGACGTGGTCACCGGCTCGGCGCCGGACGCGCCGAGGGCCGCCCGCACCTGCTCCGGGTACTCGGCCAGGAAGTGCTCGCTCAGCGCCCTGATGGTGCGCACCTCGAAGAACAGCGTCTTGGACAGCGGTCCGAACGGCCCCTCAAGGTGGCGGGTGAGCTCCATCGCCATCATGGAGTCCATGCCGTAGTGCTCAAGCGGGGTGTCCACGTCCAGCCGCTCGGGGGCGACTTCGAGCGCGGCCGCCAACTGCTCGCGGATGTAGTCGAGCGCACGGTCGGCGGTGGGCGCGTCGGCGGACGCGGTCACCAGCGCCGCCTGCGGAACCGGTACCGGCGCGGGCCGCTCGCCGGGGCCGCCCGGCAGCACCCGGGCGCTCAGCCCGGTCAGCTCCACGCACACCTCGCCGCGCTCGTCGAGGACGGTCACGTCGAGCTTGGCGGAGGGGGCGTCGGCGCGGCTGCCGTCCTGGTGGCGGATCCAGGCGTACGCCGTCGCCGGGGTCGCGCCCGCCACCGTCAGACCCTGGAGGGCGAAGGGCAGCGCGGGCCGCCCGGCCCGCCCGTCGCGTGCGGCGGCGGTGAGACCGAGGCCGATCGTGGCCTGGAGGGCGCCGTCGACGATGCTGGGGTGCAGCCGGTAGCGGTCCACGGGTTCGGCCGCCGCCGGAAGGCGCAGCTCGGCCAGGACCTGCGGCCGCCCTTCGCCGTCGGTGCCCACGCCGAGCCCCGCGAGCGAGCGGTGGGCAGGGCCGTACTCCATGCCGACGTTCGCGTACAGGTCATACAGGTCGTCGGCCGTGACGGCGGTCTCGGCGCAGTGCGCGCGCAGCTCGGCCAGGAGCGGCGGACGGCCCCCGGCGCCGCCGGTCACGCTCGCCCGGCCCTGGCTGCACAGGGTGCGCACGCCGTCGCGGTCGACGGCGTGGATGGTGTACTCGTAGGCGCCTTCGGCCGTCGTGCGCACGGTGACGCGCAGGTCGAGACCGTCCGGCCCGCAGAGGGCCGGGCGCAGCCACACGACGTCGGCCAGCCGGACGCGGTCGGCGCGCTCCGGGCCGATCACCCGGGCGAGCGCGGCGCGCGCCATCTCCAGGTGCGCGGCGCCGGGCAGCACCCGGCCGCCCTGGACGCGGTGGTCGCGCAGGAACGGCTCGCTGCCGTCGAAGCGCGACTCGTACGCCTCAGCCCCGTCGGCGTCGCCGGACGCGGCCCGGTGCAGCAGCGGGTGCGGGTGGGCCGGTGCGGCCGGGCGGCGGGTGCGGCCCGCCCAGTAGCGCTCGTCGGCGAAGGGGTAGGTGGGCAGGCCGAGGCGCTCCGGGCGGGCGCCCAGGCCGTACAGCCGCTGCCAGTCGACCGGGTGCCCGGCGACCCACTCGGCCAGTACGCGGCTGTCGTCCCGGGCGTCCAGCCAGGCGTGCGAGGCGGCGAGCCGTGCGGTGTCGCGCCCGGCGGCCTTCGGGGCGCGGTGGGGCGCGGAGCCCCGGTGCCAGCCGTCCGCATGGCCGCCCAAGAGGCGGGCGAGCCGGTCGCGCAGCTCCGCCACCGAGGTGACGGCCACGGCGAGCCGCTCCTCCATCGCATCGCGGCCGGTCTGCAACGTGTGGGCGAGGGCCGGGAGTTGAATGTCCGTCACCTGATGCACCGTCAAGTGGTCCAGCAGGTCCCGGACCCGGCCGGTGAGCTGCTCGCCCGTACGGGCCGACAGCACGACCAGGGCCGGACGGCTCTCGGGCGCCTCCCGCCGGGGCTCGCCGCCCCGGTACTCCTCAAGCACGACATGGGCGTTGACCCCGCCGAACCCGAACGAGCTGACACCCGCGCGGCGCGGCACGCCGGCGCCGTCCGCGTCCCGCAGCCGTCGCCACGGCGTCCGCTCGCGTACGACGTGGAAGGGGCCGTCCGCGAGGTCCAGATAGGGGTTGAGCTCCGCGCAGTGCAGGCTCTCGACCAGCTCGCCGTGCTTCATCTGGAGCAGCGTCTTGATCACCCCGGCCACGCCCGCGGCCAGTTCGAGGTGCCCGATGTTGCTCTTGACCGAGCCGATGCCGCACCGGGCTGGCTCGCCCAGACCGTCCGGCGTCTCCTCGGCGAGCGCGGCGAAGGCGCTCTTGAGGCCGCCGAGCTCGACGGGGTCACCCAGCTCGGTGCCGGTGCCGTGCGCCTCGACATACGTCACGGTGCGCGGGTCGATCCCGGCCTGGCGGTAGGCGGACTTGAGGAGTTCGGCCTGCGCCTGCGGATTGGGGGCGGTGAGCGAGTGGGCACGGCCGCCGTGGTTCTCGGCGGTGGCGCGGATGACGCCGTGGATGCGGTCGCCGTCGCGCTCGGCCGCGGCGAGCGGCTTCAGGACGAGGATGCCCACGCCCTCGCCGCGCACATAGCCGTCGGCACCCGCCGCGAACGTCTTGCAGCGGCCGTCCTCGCTGAGCATTCCGGCCCGGCTGTAGCTGATGTGCAGATCGGGGCTGACGATGGTGTTCACGCCGCCCACCAGGGCGAGTCCGCTCGCCCCCGAGCGCAGCAGCTCCACCGCGCGGTGCAGGGCGACCAGCGAGCTGGAGCAGGCGGTCTCGACCGGCTCGCTCGGGCCGTGCAGATCCAGCAGATAGCTGACCCGGTTGGGGCCGACGGAACCGGAGACCCCGGTGGCCGCGTACCCGTCCTCGCCCTGCTGCTCCTTCAGCACCAGGGTGCCGTAGCCGCTGGGGGCGGTGCCGACGAGCACGGCGGTGTCGGTGCCGGCCAGGCTCGACGGCGCGAGCCCGGCATCCTCCAAGGCGTTCCACACGTGGGTGAGCAGCAACCGCTGCTGCGGGTCCATGGCGGTGGCCTCGCGCGGCGAGATGCCGAAGAAGAGCGGGTCGAAGCGGTCGACGGCGTCGAGGAAGCCGCCCCAGCGCACGTGCCGCCTGTTCGCGGGCGTGGCCGGGTCGTCATGCATCGCCCGCCAGTCCCAGCGGTCCCCGGGGATCTCGGTGATGCAGTCCCTGCCGTCGCGCAGGTTCTCCCAGAAGGCCGCCAGATCGGGCGCCTGGGGGAAGCTGCCGCTCATGCCGATGACGGCGATGGGTTCGGCGGGGCCGGCCGGAGCCATGTGGTGGGGAGCGGTGTCCTCGGACGGGGCGGCGGGCGCGGACGTCCGCACAGGCTCCGGCGTCGGCCGCCGCTCGCCGTGGACGCGCGCCATCTCCGGCGCGTACGCGTCGACGAGGTGTGCCGCGAGGCTGCCGACGGTCCGGTACTCGAAGAACACGGTGGGGGCCAGCGCCAGACCGTGCCGCTCGTTCAGCCGGTTCGCCAGCTCGGTCAAACTGATCGAATCAAACCCGTACTCCCCCAACTCACCATCCGCATCGATCTCTTCGACAGGAACGTTGAGCTGGGCGGATATCTCGGCGACGAGCAGTTCCTGCCACGCCTGCGGCGTCGGGCCGCTCAGCCGCTCCGAATCCGACTGCGACTCCGGCCTCGGCTCCGGCTCCGATGCCGTGGCGATCAGCGCCGACAGCCGCGCCAGGAGTCGCCCGCGGTCGCCGGAGAGGACCAGCGTCCGCTCCCGGCCCGAGGCGATGGCCGCGTCCAGGGCGCGCAGGCCGTCACGGGTGGCCAGTGGGGCGACCCCGAGCCGCGCCAGCCGGTCGAGCCCGGCCGCGTCGAGACGCATCCCGCCGTCCGCCCACAGCGGCCAGCCGATGCTGACGGCGCGGCCGGACCGGCGGCCCTGTGCGGCCAGTTCGTTGCGGTGGGCGGTGTAGGCGTCGAGGAAGCCGTTGGCCGCGGCGTAGTCCGCCTGCCCGGGGTTGCCGAGCGCGGCCACCGTGGACGAGAAGGAGAGCAGCAGGTCGAGCGGCTGGTCCCGGGTGGCCTCGTCGAGGTGGACGAGTCCGGCGACCTTGGGCGCGAGCACGGCCCGTACGTCGTCGTCCGTCTTCCCGGCGACCAGCCCGTCCCGCAGCACGCCGGCGCAGTGCACGATGCCGTGGACCGCACCGTGACGCGCGACCACCTCGCCGACGAGCGCGTCCACGGCGCTGCGGTCGGCGATGTCGGCCCGCTCGTACGTGACCGTCACACCCGGCTCGGCCAGGGCGGCGAGGGTGCGGCGGGTCGCCGCGTCCGGTGCGGAGCGGCCGACGAGGACGAGCGTGCCCTCGCCGATGCTTCCGGCGATCTCACGGGCGAGGACGAGGCCGAGCCCGCCGAGACCACCGGTGATCAGATACACGCCACCGGCACGCCAAGGCGTGCTCAACGCGCCTTCCGTGGACGGCACTTCGGCCAGGCGGCGCACGGAACGCACACCGCCGGCCTGGCGTACCTCCGGCTCGTTCCCGTCGCCCGCGCACTCGCGGACGAGCCGGGCCAGGGCGTCGGCCGACAGCGGGTCGGCGTACTCCACGCACTGCGTGCGCAGCCGGGGGTGCTCCAGGCTCACCGTACGCAGCAGCCCGCAGACGCCCGCGAGCACGCGGGACTCCCCCGATCCCGCCACGACCACCTGGAGCAGCCCCTCGCGCGCTCCGCCACGGCCCCGCACGTCGGCGAGGAGCGAGCGGGTCAGCCGCAGGTAGTCCGCGTCGAGGGTGTCGGCGCCGGTCGTGTGCGTCCGTACGGTGGTGGAGCCGGGCAGCCGGTCGCGCACCGCGTCCGCGAGGGTGTCGTCGATGCCCTGTCCGACGAGCCAGACGGTGTGCTCGCCGGGGACAGACGTGGCGCCGGACGGTCGCGCGGGCTCCCAGCGCGGCTCCAGCCACAGCGGCTCACCGGCCACGGGGGCGGCGTCGCGGGCCGATTCGGCGGAGGGGCCCGTGAGCCAGTACGAGTCGGTCGCGAACGGGTACGTCGGCAGTGAGGTCCGGGACGGGCGGCCCGCCTCGAAGAGCGTGTCGAACGACGGGGTGCGGCCCTGTACGTACTCCTCCGCCAGCGACTTCAGGTGGCGCCGGTCCAACTGGTCGGCCGTCCCCGTGGGCACGGTCGACCGGTTGCCCGTCGCGCGCTCCGGCTTGCGGTCGCCGGTGCGGACCGCCGGGTCGGCGCCGGTCTCCAGCCAGGTGCGCAGGGCGCGGGCCACGTCGCCGGGCGCGGTGGCGACCAGGGCGAGGCGGTGGCGGAAGTGCTTGCGGCCGAGCAGCAGCGTGTGGCTGAGCGCGCGCAGGCTCTGCGCCGGGTCGGCATCCAGGTGCGCGAGGAGCTGCCGCGCCTGCCGGTCGAGCTGGTCGGCGGTGCGCGCGGACAGGGCGATCAGCCGGGCGCCCGGCTCATCGGCCCCCACGGCGACCGGCGGGGCCTCGGCGACCACGAGATGGGCGTTGGTGCCGCTGTAGCCCAACGAACTCACCGCCGCCATACGGGAGTTGGCGTCCCGCTCCGGCCAGTCGCGCACCTCGGTGTTGACGTAGAACGGGGTGTCGCTCAGGTCGATGTGCTCGTTGAGGCGGTCGTACTGGATCGTCGGCGGCAGAGTCCTGTGCTTGAGGGCGAGCACGGCCTTGAGGGTGCTGGCGACACCGGCGGCGCAGGCGCTGTGGCCGATGTTGCTCTTGACCGAGCCGATCGCGCAGTAGCCGCGCTCCTCGGTGTGCGCGCCGAAGCTTCCGACCAGGCCGTCGATCTCCACCGGGTCGCCGAGCGCGGTGCCCGTGCCGTGCGCCTCGACGAGCCGGATGTCCGCCGGGTCGATGCCGAACCTGTCGTACACCCGCCGCTGGAGCTGGGTCTGCGCCTCGGCGTTGGGGGCGGTGATGCCGTTGGACTTGCCGTCCTGGTTGACGCCCCAGCCCTTGATCACGGCGTGGATGCGGTCGCCGTCGGCCTGCGCGTCGGCGAGCCGCTTGAGCAGCAGGACGCCGACGCCCTCGGCCGGGACGAACCCGTTGGCGCCCTCGTCGAAGGCGTGGCAGCGGCCGTCCGGGGAGAGCGCGCGCAGCTGGCTCATCGCCACGTGGACGCCGGGGCCGGGGATGACCCAGACGCCGCCCGCAAGCGCCGTGTCACTGTCGCCCAGGACCAGGCTGTCGCACGCGGCGGCGATCGCCACCAGCGACGACGAGCACGAGGTGTCGATCGACAGGCAGGGGCCCTTGAGGTTCAGGGTGTACGAGATCCGACTGGCCAGGATCGCGCTGTTGCTGCCGAGGTTCTGGTGGGCGCTCAGCTCGGTCTCGTCGAGCCGTCCGCCGTAGCCGTTGACCGAGCAGCCGACGAAGACGCCGCACTGGGTGCCGGAGAGCGCCTCGGGGTTGTACCCGGCCTCCTCGACGCACCGCCAGCTCTCCTGGAGCAGGACCCGCTGCTGCGGGTCCATGTACTCCGCCTCGCCGGGCGAGATGCCGAAGAACAGCGGGTCGAAGCGGTCGGCGTGCTCCAGCACGCCCATCCACTTGCTGTACGACTTGCCGGGCGTACCGGGCCGCTCGTCGTAGAACGTCTCGACGGGCCACCGCGAGCCGGGTACCTCGGAGACGCAGTCGCGCCCCTCGACGATGTTCCGCCAGAACTCGTCCAGGTTCTCCGCCTTGGGGAAGGCGCCGGACATCCCGACGACGGCGATGTCGACGAGGTCGACGGCCGGGCGGGGCGTGGATGCGCGTACGGGTTCGGGCTCCGGCTCCGGCTCCGGCTCCGGCTCCGGCTCGACGGTCGCCTCAACCACGGACACGTCGACCACCGCCGGCTCGGCCGGGAGCGCCGCCCGCTGCTCGGCCGCGAGGTACGCGGCGAGTGCGGCGACGGTCGGGTGGCCGTACACCGTGGTCGCCGAGAGCGACAGCTGGAGGCGGGTGTTGATGGACCGCGTCCAGGTGACGCCGGTGATGGAGTCCAGGCCCAGCTCGACGAACGGCGTCTCGTCGTCGAGGTCGGCCTCGTCCAGCTCCAGCTCTTTGGCGAGGCTCGCGCGCAGCCAGGAGGCGAGCGCGGCGCGCTCCTCGTCACCGGTGCCGCCCTCGTGCGCGGCCTCGGACTCCGGGGCGGGAGCGGGGACCGGGGCGGCGGCCTCCTCGGCCGCCGTCGGCGCACCCGTACCGCCCAGGCATCCCGCCAGGTGCTCGGCCAGTTCGGCGATCGTCGGGTGGCTGTAGACCTGTGTCGCGGAGAGCGACAGCTGGAAGTGCGTGTTCAGCTTGCGGGTCCAGGTGACGCCGGTGATGGAGTCCAGGCCCAGCTCGACGAACGGCGCGTCGTCGTCGATGTCCGGCTCCGCCAGCTCCAGCTCGTCGGCCAGGCTCTGCCGCAGGTACGAGGCCACCTGGGCAGCCGAAGACCGAGGGCTCGTGACACTCATCAGATCTCCCATGGCCCCCTGGATGAGGGTGGCCAGCTCGCCGAAAGTGGGGTGACCGCATACCTCGGCCACCGTGAGGGAAAGCCCGAAGGTCCGGTTGACCTCGCGCAGCCACACGACGCAGCTGATCGAGTCGAGCCCCAGCTCCACGAGGGCGACGCTGTCGGAGCTGGTGGCCAGATCGGTTCCCAGGACGCCGCTCAGCGTCTCTCGCAAGAACCGTTGCAGGTCACGCTTCATCGGGATCTTAGTACCTGTTCCTCGGTTCATCGCTCAGTGGCCCCGATCGCTCCGTGACCGTCGACGAACCCCTTGACCAGCCGTTCGAGAGAGGCGTTCAGCACCTCGGGCGCCTCCAGCATCACGAAGTGCCCGACGCCGTCCACGAATTCGACGTCCACGCCGTACTTCGCGGCCGAGGTCGTGTCCGTGGGCATCCACGACGTCGAGTTGACCAGGGTCACGGGCGCCCCGAACCGCTTGGGCAGCCGCTGGAGGTACGTCAGCATCTCGCGGAAGGACGCCGAGACGATCGCCTCGCCGACGTGCGCGCGCGTGCGCTCGACCAGGGCGACGAGGTCCGCCCGGTGCGTATCGAGGAAGAGTTCCTCGGCCCGTACGGGTGCGTCGACGAAGCTCTGCACGAACCGGTCCAGCTGCTTGGCGCTGAGCGGCTGCGGGTCGAAGGTGTGGAGCGTGTCCACGCCGACCATGCCCCGCACCCGGCCCCCGAGAAGCGGCTCGGCCGCCAGCATGACCGGTCCGCCGAGCGAGTGGCCGACCAGGACCACGTGCTCGGCGCCGACCCGGGCGACGACGTCGGCCACGTCCCGTGCGTACGCCTCGACGGTCCAGTGCCGCCGGTCGCGGCCGGAGCCGCCGTGGCCCGCGAGGTCGAGCGTGACGACGGTGTACCGGTCGGCGAAGTACCGGGCCTGCTGCTCCCAGTACGTCATGTCGCAGCCCAGGCCGTGGATGAGGACCAGGGCCGTGGTGCCGGTTCCGCGCACCCGGTAGCCGATGTCGCCGGCGCGGGCGCTCTCGTCGCGCGGCGCGGCCGTGCGGGCCGGGTCCGAGACCTGGGCCTGGGCCTGGGCCTGGGCCTGGGCCGCCCCGGAGGTGTCCGGCTTGCGCGCGATGATGCCGACGTGCTCCATGTCGGGGCCCGGCGCCCCGTACGAGCCCCGGTCCACCCCGACCGCGCCGAAGTACCCGGCCCGCTCGACCACGAACCCGGCCGCCTCGCACTCCCGCCGGAAGACCTCGGGGTCGAGGGCGTTGATCAGGCTCGGCCCGCCGACGACGTGGGCCGCCTCGAAGTGGGCCGCCACGTCCTCGATGTAGCCGGGCCACGGGTCGCCCGCCCGCCTGCGCGCCTCGTAGTCGGCGGCCTTGGAGGCCCAGTAGCCGAAGTAGGGCGAGTCGGTGCTCAGGAAGACCTTTCCGCCCGGCTCCAGCCAGCGGAACATCTTGCGCAGGGTCACCCCGACGCCCTCGGGCGTGAGGAAGTGCATGACGCGGCTGGCGTGCACGGCGGTGAACCGCCCGTCCTCGAAGTCGACGTCCGGCAGCACTCCCTGACGCAGTGTCAGGCGGGTGCGGGCGTCGTCGTTGACGCGCTGCTCCAGGATGTCGAGGTGCTTCTTCTCCATGTCGAGCGCGACCACGCGCGCGCCGCGCTCCAGCGCCGCGATGCTGGCGATGCCGTAGGCACAGCCGAGGTCGAGGACCTCGCCGCCGCGCTCCCCCGCGTACTCGGCGAACTCCGAGGAGTACGGGATGAGGTGCTCGACCATCACACCGGTCCGGTTGAGGGTCGCCACCATTCCGCCGAAGTCGAGGTTGGCCGCCGACTTCAGGTCCTCCAGGATGTCGTGCTCCCGCGTGACCGGACGCGCGGGCGCGGGCAACGGGGAGAGCGTCACGGTGTGCGGCCGCGCCTCGGCCGGCTCGGCGAGCCGGTGCGGGAAGTCGGCCAGGCCGGCCAGCACGACGGGCTTCGCCGGGGCGGCGGGCTCGGCCGGAGCCGAAGCCTGGACGGCGGGCTCGGCCGGAAGTTGGTCAGCGGGCCGCGCCGGGGCCGCGGCCGGAGCCAGGGCCGGGGCCGGAGCCGGAGCCGGAGCCGGAGCCAGGGCCGGAGCCGGAGCCAGGGCCGGGGCCGGGGCCGGAGCCGGAGCCAGGGCCGGAGCCGGAGCCGGAGCCGGAGCCGGAGCCAGGGCCGGAGCCGGGGCCGGGGCCGGGGCCGGGGCCTCCGCGACCACCGGCGCCTCCTCCCGCACCCAGTACCGGTTCCGTGCGAACGGGTACGTGGGCAGCCGCAGGCGCGCCGGGCGGCGGGCGGCCGTCTCCGCGTCCGGGGACGGGAGGTCGTGGCCGCGCACATAGCGCTCGGCGAGCGCGGACAGCGCCCGGCGGCGCTCGGTGGCGTCCAGGCCGGCGCCGGGTGCGGTCATCCGCCCGGCGTCCGCGCCGTCCGCCGACCGCGCCGAGAAGTCGCGCGCGACCGTCCCCGCGAAGCACCCCGCCCCGGCCGAGCCCTCGCGCCAGCCGCGCCACAGTGCGGCCGCCTCGTCGAGGGTGTCGGCCACGACGGCGCAGCGGTGCCGGAAGTGGTGGCGGCCGTCGCCGAGCGTGCGGGCCAGGGCGGGCAGGTCGGCGTCGCGCAGCTCGCCGTCGGCGATCAGGTCGAGCAGCCGGTCCACGAGCTGGGCGAGCGCCGTCTCGGTCTTGGCGGACAGCGGCAGCAGATGCCCCACCGCACCGGGCGCGGCGGGGGGTGCCACGGCGCCGGGTACGTACTCGCGTACCACGACGTGCGCGTTCGTCCCGCTCATGCCGAAGGCGCTCACCGCGCCCGTCCTGGGCGCACCCGTCGGGGTCGCCCACTCCTTCGTCGCCTTGTTGACGTAGAAGGGGCTGTCGCTCCAGTCGATGTACTCGTTGTCCTGCTCGCAGTGCAGGCTCGCCGGGATGACGCCCCGGCGCACCGACTCGGACAGGCTCATCAGACCGACCAGGCCGGACGCCGCGAAGGTGTGGCCGAAGTTGGTCTTGGTCGAGGTCAGCGCGCAGAACCCGCGCTCCGCGACACCCGCGTCCGTCCGGAAGGCCGCGCGCAGCGCGTTGACCTCGACCGGGTCGCCGAGCTTGGTCCCGGTGCCGTGGGTGACGATGTGGCCCAGGTCCCCCGGGTCGATGCCGCCGCGCTCGTAGACGCTGGACAGCAGCTCGCGCTGGGACTCTCCGGCGGGCGCGGTGATGCCGTTGGTGCGGCCGTCGTAGTTGAGGCCGCTCGCGGCGATCACGCTGTGCACCGGGTCGCCGTTCGCCTCGGCGGCGGCGAGCGGCCGCAGCACCAGGGCCGTGACCGCCTCGCCGGGCACCATGCCGTCGGCGCGCTGGTCGAAGGTGAAGCACCGGCCCGCCTCGGACAGCATGCCCGCCCGGCTCATCGCGTCCAGCGACTGCGGGGTGAGCACGAAGTTGGCGGCCGCCACCACCGCGATGTCGCACTCCTTCTGCCGCAGGCTCAGACAGGCCTGGTGCAGGGCCACCAGGCCCGAGGAGCAGGAGGTGTTGACGGCGAGGACCGGGCCCTTGAGGTCGAGGAAGTACGAGAGCCGGGCGGCCAGGACGCCGTCGTGGTTGGAGGTGACGTTGCCGCCGTCCTTCACCAGGAACTGGTAGTCGCCCTGCTCCACGCCGACGAACACGCCGACGCGCTTGCCCTTGAGCTCCTCGGCGCCGAGCGCCGCGTCCTCCAGCGCCTTCCAGGACTCCTGGAGGAGGTGGCGCTGGCGCGGGTCGATCGTCCGGGCCTCCTTGGGGGCGATCTCGAAGAAGGCGGCGTCGAACTCGTCCGCCCAGTCGATGCTGCCCATCCACCGGTAGCGCTCGCCGTCCGGCTCCGCCGGGACCGACGCGCCGAACCGCCCGGGCGCGAGCTCGCGGACCATGTCCTTGCCGTCGGCGAGCGCGTCCCAGAACTCGGCCACCGAGCGGCAGCCCGGGAAGATCCCGCTCATGCCGATGATCGCGACGGGCTCGTCCCCGACTGCGGGTTCGACACCGGCAGCGGGCCCGGTCGCCGCGGCGGTCCGGACCGCCGCCACGGGCTCGGCGGCCACCGCCGGGGCCTCCACCGCCATCCGGACGTCCTCTCCTGCCAGGTGCTCCACCAGCCGTTCGATCGACGGGTGGTCGTAGAGGACGGTGGGCAGCAGCCGCACCCCGACGCGGTCGGAGAGCCGGTGGGCGAGCTGGGTGAGGCGGATGGAGTCGAAGCCGAGGTCGACGAAGTTGCTGCGGTCGTCGATCCGGTGCGCCTCCGCCTTGAGGACGTGCTGGACCACTTCCCGCACCGCGTACGTCAGTTCACCCGTCTTCGGCGCCCGGGTGCGCACGGCGGGCGCCGGCTGCTCGGGCCGCGCGGCCGGTCCTACCGTGCCGGCGACGATCGCGGACGCCTGCGCGGTGGGCCGCAGCACCATCGGCGCGACGAGGTCGGCCGCCAGCAGGCGCTCGAACGCGTCGAGCCCCGCCGCCGTCTCCAGC
The DNA here is from genome assembly GCF_042737755.1 of Streptomyces sp. NPDC059994. Classification (NCBI taxonomy): domain Bacteria; kingdom Bacillati; phylum Actinomycetota; class Actinomycetes; order Kitasatosporales; family Streptomycetaceae; genus Streptomyces; species Streptomyces sp. NPDC059994. The sequence continues at coordinate 57,664 of NZ_JBHWUR010000004.1, read as the reverse complement.
GCCCGCCGGCCGCTGGAGCGGAGGTAGGCGTCGATGAAGTCCGGGTCCGCGCTCCGCTGCGCGGACGCGCCCATGCCGCCCTCCTCCCACAGCGGCCACTGGATCGCGAGCGTCCGGTGTCGCGTCGGCCGCTCGCCGAGGGCGCGCGCGTAGGCCGCCTGGAAGCGGTTGGCCACCGCGTAGTCGCCGCTGCCGAAGTCGCCGAGGACGGCGGCGGTGGAGGAGAAGTGGCAGACGAAGTCGGGGCGTTCGGTGTCGAGGCCGAGGGCGCGCTCCAGGGCGAGCGAGCCGTGCGCCTTCGCGCCGAGCACCGCGTCGATGGAGGCGGTGGTCTTCGCCGGCAGGGTGACCGGCTCGGCCGCGCCCGCGAGGTGCAGGACGCCGTCGAAGGCGCGCAGTTCCTCGGGCAGGCTCGCCCGCAGTCCGGCCAGCGCATCCGGGTCGCTCACATCGGCCCGGCGGCAGACGACCCGGCTGCCGGAGCGCCGCAGGCCCTCGGCCCAGGCCTCGTCGGCCGCGCCGATCTCCGAGCGGCCGAGCAGGACGAGGTGGGCACGGTACTCGCGCGCCAGGTACTCGGCCAGGCGGCGGCCGAGGCCGCCGAAGGCACCGGTCAGCAGGTACGTTCCGCCGTCGCGCAGTACGCTCCGGGCGGGCCGGGCCGGGGTCTCGACGCGCTCGACCCGGCAGGTCCGGCGCACGCCGTCCGCCCGGTACAGCACGCTCGCCGGGTCCTCCTGGCGCTGCTCGGCGAAGAGCAGAGCGGCCCAGTGGGACGCGTCGATCGCACCCTCGCGCAGGACCACGCGCAGGGCGGTGCCCGGCAGCACCTCGGTGAGCGAGCGCTCGTACCCGATCAGGGCGTCGAGGGCGGCCTGTTCCACGGCGTCGCGGAAGTGCCCGGCCACGAGCAGGTGCGGCACCTCAAGGCGGGCAGCGACCACGGCCCGGATCAGGGAGGCGACGTCGCGCAGCTCGCGCAGCAGCGACGGCTGCTCGCCAGGACCCCCGTCGCGGTGCCCGGCCGGCCAGAGGTAGTGGATCGCGTCGACGCGCCCGTACTCGGCCGCGACCGCCCCGAGCGCCCGCTTCCAGCTGCGTTCGTCGTCGCGGTCCACGGGATACGGGGACCCGGCGCCGACGAAGACCGGCTCGGCACCGGGCGCGCGCTCGCGCAGGGACCGCTCGTACGCGGCCCGGTCCGCCGCCCCGTCGAGGAAGCACAGGACGACCTGCGCCTCGGACGCGGGGGCGTCGGGGACGGCGGCGGCGGCCGTCGCCACCCAGCGCTCCTCGAAGAAGTCCAGATCCGACGAGCCGTCACTTACCTTGCCGGACACGTCGGTCGAGGGGGGTTCCGGCGCCGCGGCCTCCTCGCCGCGCAGCCAGAAGTACTCCTCGGTGAACGGGTACGTGGGCAGGCTGATCCGGCGTGGAGGGTGCGCCTCGTCGGTGTGCGGCCAGTGCGCCTCGCCGCCGTCCACCCACTGCCGGGCGGTGTGTGCCAGGGCGCCGTGGGCGCCGTACACCCGCTGCTCCCCGCCCGAGGCGAAGTCGCCCAGGGCGTCGATGAGTTCGCGCACGTCGCGCACCACGAACGCCACGCGCTCGGGCTGCTGGGTGCGGCCCACCTGGAGGGTGAAGGCGACGTCGGCGAGGCGGCGGGCGCTCGGGCCCGTCTCCTCCAGCTCGGCGAGCCGGTGGGCCAGGTCGTCCGCGTACCGGCGCAGGTTCTCCGGCCCGCGCGCCGACAGCGGCACCAGGCGCGGACCGGCGAGGACGGCGTCCTCGGCGCCGCGCGCGGGCGCCTCCTCCAGAACGGCGTGGACGTTGGTGCCGCCGATGCCGAACGAGCTGACGGCCGCGCGCATCGGCTCGGCCGAGGGGGCGTGCTCGACAAGCCGGTCCACCACGTAGAACGGCGAGCCCGCGAAGTCGATCTGCGGGTTGGGCACGCGGTGGTTGACGGTCGGCGGGATCCGCCGGTTGCCGACGACCAGGGCGGTCTTGACGAGACCGGCGAGCCCGGCCGCCGCATCCAGGTGGCCGAGGTTGGACTTGACGGAGCCGATGCCGCAGAAACCGGTGCGGTCGGTGTGGCGGCGGTAGGCCTCGGAGACGGCCATGACCTCGATGGGGTCGCCGAGCCGGGTGCCGGTGCCGTGCGCCTCCAGGTAGCCGATGCTCTCGGGGTGCACTCCGGCGCGGTCCAGGACCGCCGAGACCAGCTCGGCCTGCCCGGCCACGCTCGGCGCGTAGTAACCGGCCTTGCGGTCGCCGTCGTTGTTCATCCCGGCGCCGCGCAGCAGCGCATAGATGTGGTCGCCGTCGCGGACGGCGGACCCGGCGTCCTTGAGCAGGACCACGACGACGCCCTCGCCGCCGATCATCCCGCTCGCCTCGGCGTCGAACGGCTTGCAGTGGCCGTCGGAGGAGAGGGTCATGCCCTCTTCGAAGAGGTAGCCGACGGCGTTCTCGGCGTACATTCCGGCGCCGCCGACCAGCGCGTGGCGGGTCTGGCCGGACTGGATGCCCTGGACCGCGAGGGCCAGCCCGGCCAGCGAGGACGAGCAGTTGCTGTGCACGTACAGGCTCGGGCCGGTCAGGCCCAGCTTGTGCGAGACAGTGGTCGGGATGGTGCCGGGCTGGGCCTGGAGGAAGCTCACCAGCGACTCGGAGTCGCGCCGCGCGTTCCCGGCCGCCAGCGGTGCCTGGTAGAGGGCGTTGCTGGTCGACACGTAGACCGCGCTGTCGGCGATGTCACCGGGCAGCCGTCCGGCGTCCTCGACGGCCTTCCAGGAGTGCTGGAGCAGCAGCCGCAGCTGAGGGTCCATCAGCTCCGCGTCGCGCGGCGAGACCTGGAAGAAGTCGGCGTCGAACAGGCCCTTGCCGCGCATGCTCGCGCGCACCGGAACGTAGTCGGGGTGCGCGATCAGGCTCTCGTCGACGCCCAGCTCGCGCAGTTCGCCGGTGGAGCAGAGCTCGACGCTCTCCTCGCCCGCGAGCAGGTTGCGCCAGAACGCGTGGTGGTCCTCGGCGCCGGGCAGTCGGCAGGAGATGCCGATGACGGCGACGCTGCCGGTGGGACGGGCGCCGGGGGCCGGTGAGGGCTGCACGCTTTGCGCCTCGGCACCGGCTCGGGTGCCGCCGCTCGCCTGCAGGTGCTCGCTCATCCCCCGCGCGTTGACGCACTTGAAGGTCTCGGCCGCCGTGAACGGCACCCCGTACCGCTCGGCGGCCCGGTCGGCGAGCACGGCCGCCAGGACCGAGCTGCCGCCCGCGTCCAGGAACGCGTCCGTCGGGCCGAGGTCGTCGACGCCGAGCACCTCGCGCCACAGGGCGAGCACATCGCCCTCGTGCGGCAGCGGGGAGGCGGGCGCCGCCCCGACGGGCCGGGGCGCGTCCGCGACGGGCCGGGCCAGCACCACCGGACGCTCCTCCAGGGTCTTGCGGTCGACCTTGCCGTTGGGGGTGCACGGCAGCGCGTCGATGGGCAGGACGAACGACGGGACCATGTACGTCGGGACCTTCCGGGCCAGGTGCCTGGTCAGCTCCTCGGCCGCCACCGGGGCCGCCGCCGGCACGTAGTACGCCACCAGCTGCCTGCTCTCCGCACGCGTACGGGCCACCACGACGCACTCGCGCACGGCCGGGTGACCGGCGAGGACGTGCTCGATCTCGCCGAGTTCGACCCGGAAGCCACGGATCTTCACCTGGGAGTCGATGCGGCCCAGGCACTCGATGCGGCCGTCGCTCAGCCGGCGCGCCAGGTCGCCGGTGCGGTAGATGCGGGTGCCGGGCGCGAACGGGTTCTCGGGGAAGCGCTCGGCCGTCAGCTCCGGCTTGTTCAGATAGCCCTTGGCGAGCCCGGCGCCCGCGATGCACAGCTCACCGGGAACACCGGCGGGCGCGAGGCGGCCCAGGCCGTCCAGGATGTAGATCCGGGTGTTGTCGATGGGCGTGCCGATGGTGATGCGGCCGTCCGGCTCGATCCGCCCGGCCGTGGACCAGATGGTCGTCTCGGTCGGCCCGAACAGGTTCCACGCCTCGCAGTCGAGCGCGCTCAGGCGCTCGCGCAGGGTCTCGGGCAGCGCCTCGCCGCCGCACAGCACGCGGACGCGCTCGTCGTTGGTCCAGCCCGCGTGCAGCAGCATCGTCCAGGTCGACGGGGTCGCCTGCATCACCGTGGGCCGCACCGCGCCCAGCAGCGCCTTGAGCCGGCCCGGGTCGCGCGCGGTGTCGGCGTCGCAGAGGTGGACACGTGCCCCGACGACCAGCGGGAGGTACAGCTCCAGGGCGGCGATGTCGAAGCTGTGGGTGGTCACCGCGAGCAGCCGGTCGTCGGCCCGCAGGCCCGGCCGGTCCTTCATCGAGCAGAGGAAGTTGGTGAGGGCGCCGTGCGGCACCATCACCCCCTTGGGGTCGCCGGTGCTGCCCGAGGTGTAGATGACGTACGCGAGGTCGTCGGCGGTGACGCGGGCGCGGACCGGGCCGCCGGTGGGCCACGGCCGGTCCATCAGGACCGTGCTTGGCACGTCGGCGAGCTCGCGCAGCCGGGCGCGCAGCGCGCTGTGGGTGAGGACGGCCTGGGGGCGGGCGTCGCCGAGGATGTGGGCGAGCCGGTCCTGCGGGTAGTCGGGGTCGAGCGGGATGTAGGCGCCGCCCGCCTTCACCGTCGCGAGGAGCGCGATCAGCAGCTCGGGCGAGCGCTCCAAGTACACCGCGACCAGGCTGCCGGGGCCGACACCGAGGTCCGCCAGATGGCTCGCGAGACGGCCGGAGCGCTCGTCGAGCTCCGCGTACGTGAGGGAGTCCTGCCCGGTGACGACCGCGAGCGCGTCCGGAGTGCGGGCCGCCTGCTCGGCGAACAGCTCGTGCACGGGCCGCTCGGGGTGGGCGGCCCCGGTGGCGTTCCACTCGACGGTGAGGGTGTGGCGCTCCTCGGGCGAGAGCAGCGAACACGCGTCGACGAGCTGCTCCGGATCGGCCGGGACACTCTCCAGGAGGTGGACGTACTGGCGCAGCAGCTGCTCGGCCGTGGCGGCGTCGAACAGGGCGGTGTCGTACTTCCAGTTGACGGTCCAGGAGCCGCCGGGCCCGGCGGGCTCGACGACCTCAAGGACGAGCTCGTACTCGCCCTCCTGGTGGATGCCCTCGACGTAGGAGAAGGCGGGGGCACCGGCGGTGACGTCCTCGTGCCAGTCCTGGTACATGAACGCGTACCGGAACACCGGCGCGCCGCCGTCGCCCGTGGACAGGCCGAGCTCGCGCACCAGGGCCGTGAACGGGTACTGCTGGGCCAGGCCGTTGACCAGGTTCCTCTGGACGTCCTTGCAGAGGTCGGCGAAGCGCGCCGCGCCGCTGACGCGGCTGCGGACCGGCAGCATGTCGACGAAGTGGCCGACCGTGCGCTCGAAGCCGGTCGCGGGCCGGGTGCTCACCGGCATGCCCACGATCACGTCGTCCTGCTGGGTGTACTGGCGCAGCAGGACCTTGAACGCGGCGAGGTAGGCGGCGGACGCGTAGACCCGCCGGCCACGGGCGAACTCCGCGATGCGCGCGCCGAGTCCGGCCGGAAGGCGCCGGGTCGCGGTGGCCCCGGCGCCGGAGCCGGTGGGGCGCGGCCGGTCGGCGGGCAGCGCCACCGCGGGCAGCGGCTGGGAGAGCCGCTCGCGCCAGTACGCCAGCCGCTCGCCGGCCCGGGCGTCGCCCAGCGCCTCGGCCTCGGCGGCCACGAACTCCTCGTAGGGGGCGCTCGGGCGCGGCGCGTCGGGGGTCCGGCCCTCGGTGAGCGCCGTGTACTGGGCGAGCAGGTCCATGACCAGCAGCACGGCGGAGGCCCCGTCGAGGACGAGGTGATGGGTGTTCAGGAGCACCCAGGCCGCCGCGCCGGGACCGTGGAAGACATCGAGGCGGCAGAGCGGGCCGCGTTCCAGGTCGAACGGCTCCTTGGCGTGCGCGCGGATCAGCGCGACCGCCTCGCTCTCGTCGGTCACGGACAGGTGATGCTCCGTCACCACCGGCTGTCCGTCCGGCTGTCGGGCCAGCAGGAGGCTGCCGCCCGCCACCTCGACGGCCGCGCCGAGCACCTGGTGCCGGGCCCGGACTCGCGCGAACGCCGCCCGCAGGGCGCCGACGTCCGGGCCGGTGGTCCTGAAGCAGAGCGGCACGTTGTACGCACCGGACTCCGGGGACGCCTTCTGCAGGGCCCAGAGCCCCTGCTGCCCCTCGGAGAGCGGGTGGCGGGCGACGGGCGCCACCGGCTGCGGCGCCGCGGCGACGCCCCGCCCGGTGAGGTGGGCCGCCAGCTCGTCGACCGTCGCGTGCTCGAAGAGCAGCGCCGACTCGAACCCCGGGTCGAGATCGCGCTGGATCTCCCTGGCCAGCCGCACCAGCCCCATCGAGGTGAGGCCGAGGGCGGGGAAGTCCACATCGGTGCGGACCTCGGCGGGGTCCACGTCCAGCTGCGCGGCGACGGCGTCCAGGAGCAGACCGCGGACGCCACCGTCCTCGGCGGGACGGGGTGCGGGCGCGGGCGCGACGGCCTGGGCCGCTGCCGTCGCAGCCGGGGCCGACAGCTCCCCGTACCAGTGCGTCTTCCTGGCGAACGGGTACGTGGGCAGGCTGACGCGCCGGGGCAGCGGCGCCCCGCCGTACAGCGCCTCCCACACGAGGGCCGTCCCGGACAGCCACTGCCGGGCCGCCTCGCGGAGGTCGGTGACGGGCGCGGGCGTCTGCCGTCCGGCCTCGCGGCCGGTCAGGTCGGCGTACTCGGCGCCCGGCGCCAGGCCCTCGCCGAGGAACGCCGCGAGCCGTGCCGCGAGCTCCGGCACCGACCGTACGACGAGGGCCAGCCGCACCGGCAGCTCGTCGCGCCCCACCTGCAAGGTGTAGGCGAGGTCGCGCAGCGGCACCGCACGGTCGGTGTCGCCGACGAAGTCCGCCAGCCGCCCGGCCACGTCGCGCAGTTGGTCCGGGGTCCGGGCGGAGAGCGGCACCAGGCGGGGCTCGTCGGTCAGATGCGCAAGCGCGGGGGCCACGTCGCCGCCTCCAGGGTGTTCCTCGATGATCAGATGTGCGTTGGAGCCGCCCGCGCCGAAGCAGGAGATCCCGGCGCGCCTCGGCAGCGGCCGCCCGTCGGCGTCGACCGGGGCCCACGGCGCGAGTTCGCGCTGCACCGCGAACGGCGTCCGCTTGAAGACGATCCCGCCGTTCAGCTCCTCGGCGTTGATCGACGGCGCGAGCTGCCCGTGCTTGAGCTGCATCAGGACCTTGGTGAGACCGGCGACGCCGGACGCGCTCTCGGCGTGGCCGAGGTTGGACTTGAGCGAGCCGACCGCGCAGTACTGGCCCGCGCGTGCGGTGCCGAACGCACGGCTGAGCGCGGAGATCTCGATGGAGTCGCCGAGCGCGGTCGCCGTGCCGTGCGCCTCCACGTAACTGACGGTGGCGGGCTCGACACCTGCCTTCTCCAGGGCGCGGGCGACGACGTCGCGCTGGGCCGTGAGGCTGGGCATGCTGTACCGGCTGGTCCGGCCGCCCGCGTTCACCGCGCTGCCCTTGATGACCGCGTGGACGTGGTCGCCGTTGGCCAGCGCGTCCTCCAGCGGCCTGAGTACGACAGCGCCGACACCCTCGGCGGCGAGGAAGCCGTCCGCGTGCTCGGAGAACGGTCGGCACCGGTCACCGGCGGACAGCAGCCCGTGCTCGGCGAGCACGTCGAAGTGGTCGGCGTTCAGGAGCAGGTTGACGCCACCGGCGACCGCGCAGTCGTTGTCGCCGCTGTACAGGCTCTCCAGGGCGAGGTGGATCGCCGTGAGCGACGACGAGCACGCCGTGTCGAGGGCGATGCTCGGCCCCTGGAAGTCGAAGAGGTACGAGGTGCGGTTGGCGATCGAGGAGTGGGCGGTGCGCCCGTTGTACGTGGCGTTCATGGCGCCCGCGAACACCCCGACCCTGCCCTGCCGGTTGAGCGCCGCGGCCGTGTACCCGGCGTCCTGGAGGGCGCTGTGGACCGTCTCGATGAACAGCCGCTCCTGGGGGTCCATGGCGGCGGCCTCGTCGTCCGGGATGCCGAAGTACTCGGCGTCGAAGGAAGCGACGTCCGCCAGGAACCCGCCCCGCGGGCGCTCCTTGCCGTCCTCCTCCCAGCGCAGCCACCAGCGGTCCAGGGGGTACTCGGTGGTGCAGTCGAGGCCCTGCCGCACGTTCTCCCACAGCGCGGCGGGGTCGGCGGCCCGGGGATAGCGGCCGCCGAGGCCGACGATGGCGATGTCGCGCAGGCGGGGGGTGGGCGCGGGCGCCCGGACCGGGGCCGGGGACACGGCCGGCGCCGCGTCCTGGACCGGGGCCGGGGCCGGAGCCGGGACCTGGACCGGGGCCGGGGCCGGGGCCGGAGCCGGGACCTGGACCGGGGCCGGGGCCGGGGCCGGAGCCGGGACCTGGACCGGGGCCGGGGCCGGGGCCGGAGCCGGGACCTGGACCTGGACATGGACCGGGGCGGTGGTGTGCGGCGGCTCCTCGGCGCCCAGCACCTCGGCCAGCCGCGCGGGGTGCGCCCCGGTGAAGTACCCGGCGACCTCGCGGACCGTCGGGCAGTCGAAGAACAGCGTGCTGCTCAGCTCGTCGAAGTCGCGGCCGAGCGCGTTGTTCAGCTGGATGACGAGGATCGAGTCGAGCCCGAGGTCGAAGAGGTCGGCGTCGGGGGCGAGGTCCCCGGGCGCCATCCGGAGCGTGTCGGCGACCAGCGCGGTGACGTACGCGATGGCGCGCTCCGCGAGGTCGGTGGACGGGGGCTCGGCCTCCGCCGCGTGGGCTCCGAAGAGCCTGAGCAGCTCCGGGCGGCGGGTGTCCAGGAAGTGGTCGGTCAGCTCGTCGAGGGTCCGCAGCTCGAAGAAGAGCGTGCTGGAAACGTCCTCGAAGTCGCGTGCGACGGCGTTGTTCATACCGGAGACCAGGATGGAGTCGAGACCGTAGTCGTGCAGGTTCCGGCCCGCATCGAGCTGATCGTCCGTCAGGCGCAGTGCGTCACGCAGGAGTTGACCGAAGTAGGCGAGGGTGCGCGCCCGCAGGCCGGCGTCCGGGACGGAGGCGGAGGCGGAGGCGGAGGCGGAGGCGGAGGCGGAGGCGGTGACGGAGGCGGAGGCGGTGACGGAGGCGGTGACGACCGGGCGCGGCGCCGGGAGGGCGTCGGTGCGCGGCGCGTCCGTACGGACCACCGCACCGCCACCGTTCTCGGCGACGGTCAGCTGCTGGCCCAGCACATGCGCCCCGGGGTCCGGCTGCCCCACCCTGTCGAAGCCCTCGGCCCGCAGTACGTCCACCCAGCTCTCGGGCGTGAGCACCGGGCTGCCCGGGATGCGCAGGTCCGCGTCCCGGTACAGCCACCAGCCGTCGACCAGGCCGAACGTCAGATGCGCCAGGAGCGTGTTGCGGCTCATCTCGTTCATGAAGAGCAGCCCGCCCGGCCGCATGGCCGCCTTCACGTTGCGCAGGGTCAGCGCGATGTCCGCGGTGGCGTGCAGCACGTTGGTGGCCACCACGACGTCGAACCCGCCGGGCTCGACGCCCTGCTCCCCGGGCGACTTCTCCGCATTGAAGATACGGGTCGTCAGATACGGGTAGCGCGGCAGCAGTTGCTCCTCGGCGCGGAACAGGAACGCCTTGGAGAGGTCGGTGTAGCAGTACTCCGCGATCGCGTCGCCCAGCGGCTCCAGCGCCGCCAGCACCTTGGCGCTGGTCGCGCCGGTTCCGGCCCCGACCTCCAGGACGCGCGGGCGGCGGCCCGGGTGGGCCTGGCGCCAGCGGCGCACCGCGTCGACGACCAGCTCGCTCAGCCGGTCGTTGAAGTAGTCGGCGATCGGGTCGCCCCGGTAGATGCCCTCCACGCGGGACATCGAGGAGCCCGGGAAGAGGATCTCGGTGGCGGGGCGCTCCCCGGCCAGGACCTCGCGCAGGGAGAGCAGACAGGACTCGACGAGGTCGACCTGGGCGCGCTGGTTGGGGCCGGGCTGCCAGCCGGCGCGCTCCGCGTACCACTGGCGCCACAGCTCGGCGGGGTCCAGGTCGCGCGCGGCGGGCAGGGCGCGCCGTCCGCCGCGCACCTCGATGAGCCCGGCGGCGGTCAGCACGCGGTCGCTCTCCGCCAGCCAGCGGCCGTACTTGGCGGGAATCCGTCCTTCCAGGCCGTCCAGGCCGAGGTCGCGCAGCGTGGTGAAGAGCAGCCGCCCGGCCAGCTCGCACAGGCGCGGGTGCGGCAGGAACCGGCCGAGCCGCTCGACCTCGCCGTGCGGTGCGCGGTACGCCGCCACGACCGCGTCGAGCACGGAGGGCAGCCGGTCCGGCCCGTCCCCGGGCACATCGGCGGACGCGCCCAGGCGCTCGTCGGGCACGAGCCCCCGCAGCGCCGCCTCGTCGAAGGTGCGCATCAGCGCGATCTGGCCGTGCTCACCGCCGAGGAAGTCCGCGAGGGTGCGCAGGGCCTCCTCGGGGTCGAGGGAGTCGATGCCCGCCGCCGCCATGCGCGCGCGGTAGAAGTCGTCGCTGACGACGCCCGCCACACCCCAGTAGCCCCAGTTGACGGACTTCACCACGGGACGGGCGGCGCCCGGCGCGGTGGCCCACCGGTCCGCGAGGTCCAGGGCCAGCGCGTCCTTGAAGGTGCAGCCGGCCGCGTAGTTGGCCTGGCCCGCGTCCCGTACGAAGCTCTCCACCGAAGAGAAGAAGAGGACGAAGTCCAGCGGCTCGGCGCCGAACACGCGGGCGAGGTGGACGCCCACGTCGACCTTGGCGGTCAGTGCCGCGCGGAACCGGTCCTCGTCCATGTTGGCCAGCGTCTTGTCCGCCAGCACGATCGCGGAGTGGACCACGCCGTCGATCCGGTCGTGGCGCTCCTTGATGCGCCGGTACGCGGCGGCCAGCGCCGCCTCGTCGCTCGCGTCCGCCTGTACGTAGAGGGGCTCCCCGGCGCCGACGGCCCGCGCTCGGGCCGCCAGGTCGGCGAGGGAGGCCGCGACGGCGCCTTCGAGGGGGCGGCGGCCGATCCAGACGATCGCCGCCCGGTGGTGCTCGACCATGTGGCGGCTCCACAGCTCACCGATGCCGCCCGCGCCGCCCACGACGACATAGCGGCCGCCGTCCCGGTAGGGCGCGGTGGCGGGGGCGAGCGGGGCGACGGGCCGCAGCTCCTGGGCGAGCCAGCGGCCCTCGCGCAGGGCGAGGGTGGTTCCGGCCGGGACGGTGGGCAGGGCGAGTCCGGCCGCGCGCAGCGCGTCGCCGGGCGCCGCGGCGGGCAGGTCGAGGAGGCGGACCGTCCAGCGGGTGTGCTCCTTGGCAGCGCTGCCCAGCAGCCCGTGCACACCGGCGTGGGTCGCCGCGACCAGGTCGCGGGCCTCCGCGCGCTGGGTGGCGAAGGTGAGCGCGGTCCAGGTCAGCGACTTGGTGCCGAGGCCGAGCGACAGCAGCGCCCGCACCAGGCGGTACACCTCGACGGCGCCCCGCTCCTGGCCCGCGACGGGGTCGGGCCCGTCGTGCGGCGCCACCCAGACGAGGTGCGCGGGCGTCCGCCCGGTGCCGCGGATCCGCTCGGCGATCTCCGCCACCGAGGCACCCGCGGGCAGCTCCACCAGCCGGTGTCCGGGCGCCAGCACCCCGAGCTCGTCGCGCAGCCGCCGGTCGGCGTCGAAGACGAACACCTCACCGGGCTGCGCGTCCGCCAACTCACCCACGGACGAGGGGAGTCCGGCACGCTTGGGCTCCCACACCGGCAGGAGGGTGCGCAGGGCCGAGACCCGGCCGCCGTCCGTCTTCCCGTCGAGCACACGGTAGGTGAGGCCCCGCAGCGCGGCGCAGACCCGCCCGCCGGCGTCGGTGAGGTCGATGTCGAGCACCTGGCCCGCGCCCTCGGCCCGCTCCCTGGGCGCCGGGCGCACCCAGGCGTACATCTCCTCCTCGCACTCCGCGTAGACGTCGAGCCGGTCGAGCGCGAACGGCACCGGTGTGGCCGACGCCTCCCGGGGCCGCGACGCCGCGCCCGCCTCCGTGTCGAACCGGGGGTCGAGGCCGAGCGAGGCATGGATCGCCGCGTCCAGGAAGCCCGGGTGCAGCGCGTACGACTCCAGGGAGCCGCGCGACCCGCCCGGCAGCCGCAGTTCGGCCAGCACCTCGCGCCGCCCGTCGGGGGCGCCCCGGTACAGGGTGCGCACCAGCCGGAAGCCAGGGCCGTAGGCGACTCCGGCGCGGGCGATGCAGGCGTAGCACTCGTCGCCCGACAGCGGGCGCAGCCGCAGGGCGGCGCGCAGCCGGTCGAGCCCGACCGTGGGCCGCTCGCCGGCGGGCGCGGCCGTCGCGCGGCCCTGGACGTGGACCTGTCCGCCGTCCTGGGCCGAGCCGGTCAGCTCGAAGCGGGCCGAGCCCGGCGCCGCGTCCTCGGTCAGGGTGAACTCGACCGTGCGGCCCTCGCCGCCGACGGCCACCGGCCGTACCCAGCTGACGTTCTTCAGCGTGAGCCGCGATCCGGCGGCGGGCAGTGCACGGCGCACGGCCGTGTACGCCATCTCCAGGCTCGCCACGGCCGGGAGCAAGCGCTTCCCTTCGACCACGTGGTCGCGGAGCACGAACTCCTCGCCGGTGAACCGGGTGCGGTAGCGGACCGCGCCGAGCCCGGACACGTTCTCGTGGAGCAGGGGGTGCGCCGGAGCGGGCCCGGACGCCTCGACGGCGCGAGCCGGCCACGGGTGGACGACCCGGCTGAACGGGTAGGCGGGCAGGCTGGTCCGGCGGCCCGCCGCGGTCCTGGCCAGCCGCCGCCACTCGACGTGGGCGCCCTGCACCCACGCCTGGGCGAGCTTCTTCAGCTTGCCCTTCTCCTCGCCCTTCTCCAGCCAGCGGGCGACCTTGGCGGCGGGGCCGTCGGCGGCGCCGCCACGGGGCACCTCGCCCGCGAAGCGGCGGCCCGAGTCCCGGCCGTCGAGGAACAGCGCGAGCTCGTCGACGAGTTCACCCAGGTCACGGACGACGAACGCCACCCGGTGGGCCATTGGCACCCGGCCCACCTGGAGCGTGTACGCCACATCGCGCAGTCGCAGCGTGGGCCTCGGGCTCTCCAGGGCCGCCCGCAGCTCACGCGCGTAGGCGGCCAGGTTGTCCCGGGTGCGCGCCGACAGCGGGACCAGCTGCGGGGAGCGGTCGTCGGCGGCGGGCGCGGCGGCCGTGTACTCCTCGAAGATCGCGTGCGCGTTGCTGCCGCCCAGGCCGATGGAGCTCTGCGCCGCCCGGCGCGGGCCCTCGCCCCGCGGCCACTCCCGCAGCCGGTCGACTACGTGGAACGGCGACCGCTCCAGCTTCAACTGGGGGTTGGGGCTGGTGTAGTTGAGGGTCGGGGGGAGCTCACCGTGGTAGAGGCCGAGCAGGACCTTGACGGTCCCGGCGAGCCCGGCCGCCGAGTCGAGGTGGCCGAGGTTGGACTTCACCGAGCCGATGCCGCAGTAACCCCTCTCTTCGGTGGCCTCGCGGTACGCCTCGGTCAGCGCGGCCAGCTCCACGGGGTCGCCGAGCTTGGTGCCGGTGCCGTGCGCCTCCACGTATCCGATGGAGCGCGCATCGACGCCGGTGCGCTCCAGGGCCCGGCGGATCACCCGGCTCTGGCCGTCTACGCTGGGGCTGTAGAAACCGGTGGCCTGGGCACCGTCGCTGTTGGTCGCCACACCGCGCAGCAGGCCGTAGATGTGGTCGCCGTCCGCGACGGCGTCCTTGGCCCGGCGGATCAGCAGCGCGGCGACGCCCTCACCGCCGACCATGCCGTCGGCGGCGGCGTCGAACGCCTTGACACGGCCGTCGCTTGAGAAGTTGAGGCCGGGCTTGTGGACGTAACCGCGTCCGTCCGTACTGGCCGCCGAGGCCGCCGCGACCAGGGCGAAGCCGGTCTCGCCGCTCTGCACCGCGCGGGCCGCGAGCGAGAGGGCGCTCAGCGAGGACGAGCAGTTGGAGTGGACGGCGAGGCTGGGGCCGCCGAAGCCGAGCTGGTACGAGATCATCGAGGCGACCGTGCCGCTCTGGCACATCACCCACGACAGGTACTGCTGCGGATCCTCGATCACGGGCGCCGCCTCCGGGGCGGGCGCTCCGTAGAAGTGGTTGCCGCTGGTGACGTAGACGCCGGTGTCCGGGATGTCGCGGTGGTCGTAGCCCGCGTCCTCGACGGCCTTCCAGGCGTGCAGGAGCAGCTGGCGGAACTGCGGGTCCATCAGGGCGACGTGGTTCGGGGAGAGCCGGAAGAACTCGCCGTCGAAGACGTCCTTGTCCGCGAGGGCGGAGCGCAGCGGCACATAGCCGGGCTCGCGCAGCACCCGCTCGGGCACCCCGGCCCCGCGCAGCTCCTCCTCGGTCCAGAACCGGGTGGTGCCGTCGCCGCGCCGCAGGTCCTCCCAGAACCGCCAGTGGTCGTCGGCGTCCCCGAAGCGGCAGGCGATGCCGACGATCGCCACGGCGTCGTCGGGCAGGTCCGCGGCGGCATCCGGGGCGATCACCGCGGTCTCCTCCTCGGCCCGCACGGACCGGACCGGCGGTGCGGTGTGCTCGCGCACGTACTCGGCGATGCTGCGCGCGCTGGCGTACTTGAACAGGTCGGCCGCCGCGAACGGCACGCCGAGGCGCTCCGCGATGCGCTCGGCGAGCACCACGGCCGCCAGCGAGTTGCCGCCCACCTCGAAGAAGGAGGCTGTGGGGCCGATGTCGCGGACCTGGAGGACGTCCTGCCAGCAGGCCAGGACCCGCTCCTCGATGTCCGCGAGCGGCACACCCTCGGGGGCGGCCGTCACGGGTACGGCATGCGCGGGCGCGGGCGCGGCGGGCGCGAGGGAGATCTCGCGCCGCGTCAGCGCGTTGCGGTCCACCTTGCCGCTGCCGGTCAGCGGAACGTCGTCGATCGGCACGTAGAAGTCCGGGACCATGTACGACGGCAGCCTCTCGCGCAGGTGCTCCTTGAAGTCGGCCGCGTCCGCCGAGCGCCCCGGGCCCGGCCGGTAGTAGGCGACGAGCTGCTTGGCAGCGTCCTCGCCGCGCGCCACCACGACGCACTCGGCGACGGCCGCGTGAGCGCCCAAGTGGTATTCGATGTCGCCCAGTTCGACCCGGTTGCCCCGGATCTTGACCTGGAAGTCGAGCCGCCCGAGGTAGTCGATCTCGCCGTCCTCGTTCCAGCGCGCCAGGTCCCCGGTGCGGTAGAGCCGCGCGCCCGCGACCAGGGGGTGGGGCACGAACTTCTCGGCCGTGAGCTCGGGGCGGTTGACGTACCCCTTGGCGAGCCCGGTCCCGGCGATGCACAGCTCGCCCGGCTCGCCCTCGGCCACCGGCCGCAACCGCTCGTCCAGGATGAGGACTTCGGTGTTGGCGATCGGCCTGCCGATGGTGATGGGCGCGTCGGGGCGCACCAGGGTGCCGGTCGAGTAGACGGTGGTCTCGGTCGGCCCGTACAGGTTCCAGGCCTCGGTGCCGGTGCTCAGGAAGTGGTCCTTGAGCGTACGGGACAGGGCCTCGCCGCCGGTGAGGATCCGGACGCCCTCGGTGTTGCGCCAGCCCGAGTGGAACAGCATGCTCCAGGTCGCCGGGGTGGCCTGCATGACCGTGGGGCGCACCCGGCCGATGCGCTCCTTCAGCCGGTCGACGTCCTTGGTCGTCGCGCTGTCGCACACATAGCAGCGCCCGCCCGTGACCAGCGGCAGGAACAGCTCGACCTGCGCCATGTCGAAGCTGACGGTGGTGACCGCGAACAGCGTGTCGGTGCGGCCGAGTCCGGGCTCGACGGCCATCGAGCGCAGCAGGTTGGTGAAGCCCCGGTGCGGGATCATCACGCCCTTGGGCTTGCCGGTGCTGCCGGAGGTGTAGATGACGTACGCGAGTTCCGACTCGGTCACCGTCACCCCGGGCCGATCGCCCCGGGTCGCGGCGGCCGCGAGTTGGTCCCGCTGCTCGTCGAGGACCACGAGGTCGCCCGGCGCCGCCGCCCGCGCCTCGGCCGGCCGCGCGTCGAGCAGAGCCTGGGCCCTCGCCTTCAGCCGGGCCTGGGTGACGACCAGGGAGGTGCCGCTGTCCCCCACGATGTCGGACAGCCGCGCGGCGGGCAGCTCCGGGTCCAGCGGAACGTAGGCGGCGCCCGCCTTGAGGATGCCGAGCAGCGCCACGACCATCGCGGCCGAACGGTCGAGGAAGACCGTCACCAGGTCGTTCGGACGCACGCCCCGCGCCACCAGATGGGCCGCCAGCGCGTCGCTGCGGCGGCGCAGTTCGTCGTACGTGAGGATCTCGTCCGCACCGGTCACCGCGACCGCGTACGGAGTCCGGGCCGCGGCCGCGTCGAACAGGTCGTGCACACAGGGGCCGTCGGCCGCCGTGGGAGCGGTGTCGGCCGCGAAGAGCGCGTGCAGGTCCTCCAGGCGGACCTCCGGGTCAGTGGTGACGGCTTCGAGGACGCGCCGGTAGCGCTCGCCCAGGCCCGCCACGAAGTCGGCGCCGAACAGCTCGGGGTGGTACTTCCAGTGCAGCGCGTACCCGTCGCCCTTGCCCCACACCTCGACGGACAGCTCGTACTCGCCCTCCTGGTGCAGCTCCTCGACCAGCTCGTAGGGGCGGTCGGGGTCCGCGATGCCGTCGAGCACGTCCTGGAAGACGAACGCGGTCTGGAAGACCGGCGAGCGGCCGGACGGCGCGGCCTGGGCCAGATCGCGGGCGAGCGCGGCGAACGGGTAGCTGTGCAGCATCCCGTCGACGACCTCGCGCTGCACCTGGGCCACCAGCTGCCCGAAGGTCGTGCCCCCGGCGAGGCCCACCCGGACGGGCATCATGTTGATCATGAGCCCCATGGCGTCGGCGAGCTCTTCGCCGCCCCGCTCGTTCACCGGCATCCCGACGACGACCTCGGGCTCGTCGGAGTATCCGGCGAGCGTGACGGCGTACGCGGCGAGCATGACCGTGGAGGCGAAGGCGCGCCGGGAGGCGGCCATCTCCTCGACGGCGTGGGCGAGTTCGCCGGACAGCTCGCTGAAGCGGGTGTCCCCGGCGAACCGGTCGGCGACCTCGGCGTGCGGCCGGTCGGTGGGCAGGCTCAGCGCGGCGGACGGGCCCGCCAGCTTCTCCCGCCAGTAGCCGAGCAGTTCCGCGCGCCGGCTCGGCAGCGTCGCGCGCTCCTCGCGCACGAACGCCTCGAAGTCCGCGCCCGCGCGGGCCGCGTCCGGCTCGCCCCCGGCCAGCAGCGTCTCGTACGTGTCGAACAGCGCCTGCGCCAGCAGCCGGGCCGAGCTGCCGTCGAAGACGATGTGGTGGACGCTGACGAGCACGATCGAGGTGTCCGCCGGGCGGGCGAAGACGCGGATCCGCAGCAGCGGCTCCCCCTCCATGGCGAACGGCCGCTTGTGCTCGGCCTCCACCGCGGCCAGCGCCCCGGCCTCCGGCAGCGCGCGCAGATCCACGCGCGCGTAGTCGAGCTCACGGCCCGGGTCGACCG
The DNA here is from genome assembly GCF_042737755.1 of Streptomyces sp. NPDC059994. Lineage (NCBI taxonomy): Bacteria > Bacillati > Actinomycetota > Actinomycetes > Kitasatosporales > Streptomycetaceae > Streptomyces > Streptomyces sp. NPDC059994. Next base: position 40,167 of record NZ_JBHWUR010000004.1, on the reverse strand, counting down.
ACTGCACGGGCCGGTCGCCCTCGCGGCCGAGGACCGTGCTGAGCACCGGATGCCGCCGGACCACCGCGCGGCAGGCCCGCTCGAACACCGCCTCGTCGAGCCCGGAGACCCGGAAGCAGAGCGGGACGTTGTAGGCGGCCATCCGCGGATAGGCCTTCTGGAGCGCCCAGAGACCGCGCTGGCCCTCGGAGAGCTCGTACGTCCGCGCGCCCGTCCGAAGCCGCCGCAGCAGGTCCCCGACCTCGCTGTCGGTGACCTTGCCCGCCCTGTAGTCGGCGATGAGGGCGCTGAGCTCGTGCTTCACTTCTGAGTTCTCTCTCCGTCGAGGAGCGCGATGGCGTCGTCGAGGTCCAGGTCGCCGTCACCGAGGCGCTCCAGCACCTCCAGGACCTCGGACTGCGGGGCGGTTTCCGGGGCGGGGCGCGTACGGCCCACGGGGACCAGACGGGCGACCCCTTCGGGGTACACGTCCACCAGGTGCGCGGCCAGCTCGCCGACCGTGGCGTACTCGAAGAGCGCGCTGGGCACGAAGCCCGGGGCGACGGTCGCGCCCAGCTCGCGGGTCATCCGGACGATCCCCAGCGAGCTCAGGCCCAGCTCCAGGAACCCGGCCTGCGGTGCGACCTGCTGGGCGCCGTGGCCCAACTGGTCGGCGAGCAGCCCGCGCAGGAACCCGAGCGCCCGTTCTTCGGCGGCGTCGGTGGTGTCGGCGCGGTGCGGCACCGGCTCGCCGTCGGCGAGGAAACGCCAGTGCGGGGCGGCGGGCCGAAGCTGCGGCTCCGGTTCCGGTCGTACGGGGGCTGCGGGCCGCGGAGCCGGTGCGGGCCGGATGTCCGCGGCCACCGACACCCAGTGCCGGTCCTTGGCGAACGGGTACGTGGGCAGGTGGAGGCGGTGCGGCGGGACCTCGTGGAGCGCGCTCCAGTCGACCGCGTACCCCTCCAGCCACAGCTCGGCGATCTTGCGCCAGTTGCCCTGCGCGGCCCATCGGCCGACCAGCTGCTCGCGCACCTCGTCCTCGTCCAGCAGCCGTGCGCCGGACGGGCGTGCGTCGACGCGGCCCCGCCAGAGGTTTCCGGAGGCGGCGCCGTCACCGGTGAGGAAGCGGCCGAGGCCGTCCTTCACCTCGTCGAGGCTGCGGGCGCGCAGCACCAGCCGCTCCTCCAGGGCGACCCGGCCGGTCTGGAGGGTGTGGGCGAGGGCGGACAGGTCGAGGCCGTCGTGCGCGTCCAGGAAGCGCAGCAGCTTCTGCGCGTACGCGCGCAGCCGGTCCTCGTCCTTGGCGGACAGCGGGACCAGCACCCCGCCGGGGACGTCCGACAGCCGCGCCGCCCCCGGCGCGGGCGCCTCCTCCAGGACGACGTGCGCGTTGGCACCGGTCGCGCCGAACGCGCTGACCCCGGCCCGGCGCGGCGCGCCGTCCTCGCTCGGCCACGCCGCCAGCTCCGTCTGGAGCCGGAACGGCGAGCCGGCCAGGTCCAGGTACGGGTTGGCGCGCTCCGCCGGTACCAGCGGGGTGAGCGTGCGGTGGTGGAGCTGGAGCACGGCCTTGGTCAGCGCGCTGATCCCGGCCGCCGACTCGGCGTGCCCGATCGCCGACTTGACCGAGCCGAGCGCACAGAAGCCCGTACGGTCGGTGCGCGCCCGGAAGGCCCGCTCCAGGGCCTCCACCTCCATCAGGTCGCCGATCTCGGTACCGGTGCCGTGCGCCTCCACGTATCCGAGCGACGCGGGGTCGACCCCGGCCCGGTCCAGGCAGTCGGCGACGACGGCCTGCTGCGCGGTGGCCGACGGCACCCGGAAGCCGGGGGTGCGGCCGGAGTGGCTGACCGCGCTGCCCTTGATCACCGCGTACACCGCGTCGCCGTCCTCGACGGCCCGGCTCAGCGGCTTGAGCAGCACCGCGCCCACGCCCTCGGCCGACACATAGCCGTCTCCCCCGGCCCCGAACGACCGCGCGGGCGCCTCCTGGGCGAGCAGACCGAGCAGGCCGTACGTACGGTACTTGCCGGGGTGCAGGGAGAGGTTGACCCCGCCGGCGAGCGCGGCGTCGCACTCGCCCCTGCGCAGCGCCTCCACCGCCAGGTGCACGGCGCTGAGCGAGGACGCGCAGACCGTGTCGACGGCCAGGGACGGGCCGTGGAAGTCGCAGAAGTGCGAGACGCGATGGGCGATGGTGGCCGCGTTCAGGGCCTGCGGAACGCGCTGCCCCTGGCGTACGGCCTCCTCCTGGAGCAGGGCGTAGTCCCGGTGCATGACGCCCACGTACACGCCCACCGCACGCCGTCGTGCCCCGTCCCGGGCAGCGGCCAGGGCGTCCGGGGTGTACCCGGCGTCCTCGACGGCCTCCCAGCACACTTCGAGGAACAGCCGTTCCTGCGGGTCGAGTTGGGCGGCCTCGTCCGCCGGGATGCCGAAGAAGGCGGCGTCGAAGGAGTCGACGTCGTCGACGAACCCGCCCCAGCGGGACAGGCCCGCGCGCGCGTCCTGCGGCCACCGGCTCCCGGGCACCTCACCGATGCAGTCCCGGCCCGCCTTGAGGTTCTCCCAGAACTCGGCGACGTCGGCGGCCTTCGGGTAGCGCCCGGCGATGCCGACGATCGCGATGTCCTGGCTGCCGGGCAGTTGGGGCCGCTCGGCCTGCGGAGCCTGCGGCTGCTGGGTGATCCGGCGCTCCCCCGGAACGGGGATCTGTACGGGCCGCTCGGCGACGGTCGTTCCGGCCGCGCTCAGGTGGTCCGCCAGCGCCCCGACCGTCGCGTGCTCGAAGAGCAGCGTCGGCGACAGGCGCCTGTCCAGGGCCTGCTCAAGGCGGCTGGCGACCTGGAGCAACTTGGCCGAGTCCAGGCCCATTTCGTAGTAGCTGATGGTCGTGGAGACCTCACCGGCGGACACGCCCAGCTGCTCGGCGATGACGGACGCGACCACCGCGCCGACGGCGTCGGCAGAGGCCGACGGCGTCACGGGAGCCGTGAGCGGCGCAACGGGGGCGAGCGGCGACGCCTCCGCGCCGCGGGCCGGGTCGATCAGACCCGCGTGCCGCACCAGCTTGCTGCTGAAGTCGGCCAGTTCGCCGGTCTTGCGGCCCTCCGCGTCGAAGAACTCCATGGTGAAGCCGAGCAGTTCCTCGCTCTGCCGGACCGAGGACCTGCGGACGCGAGTGCGGCAGGCGTTGCCGAAGGCGGCGGACGCGCGGAACGAGCCGTAGTGGAGCGGCAGGAACAGCTTGGGGTCGCCGCCCTCCGCGTACGCCAGGGCGCCGCTCGCGCCGACGGCGCTGCCGTCGATGAGCGTGGGGTGGAAGAGTTCGCCGCCCGTGCCCCCCGTCGCGCCGAGCCGCACCCAGATGTCCTGGGCGCCGACGGACACCGTGCCGTCGGCCTTCATGGGTCCGGAGTGGGCCACTTCCCGGGCCCGGTAGGCGCCGTACACCTCGTCGAGGCCGGTCACCCGCGCCCCGGGCTCAGCGTCGGCGGGAACGCGCTCGGCGAAGGAGACCGTGCCGGTGAGGCGGTGCATCTCGGCGGTGATGTACCGCTCCGCGCCGGCTCCGGTGACCTCGATGCGCCAGCCGTTCGCGGAGTGCCCGACGGCCTCGACACGGATGTCGACGGCGCTGTCGGCGTCCACGCTCAGCGGGCGGTAGATCGACAGGTCGCGCAGCTCCAGCGTGTCGTACGCGAAGCCGGACTCGGCGAAGCACCGGTACAGCAGGTCGATCCAGGCCAGGCCCGGCAGCAGCCGGCGGCCGTAGACGCGGTGGTGGTCCATGACCGGGTCACCGGCCGTGACGCGCCGGGTCCACACCTGTGTCCCGGCGGTTTCGACATGCGTGACCTGCGCGCCCGTGCGCACATCGGTCCGGGTCAGTTCCGGCATCGCGACGGGACCGCGCGTGGCCGGACCGGCGGGCGCGGGGCGGTGCTTGAGGACGACGTGTCCGTTGGTGCCGCCGTCGGCGAAGCTGCTCAGCGCCGCGTACGGCAGGACCGCGTCCGCCGCCTGCCGGGGGAAGGCGAGGTTGGCCGCGTCGAGGGAGAAGTGCTCCATGGGCTCCTGGCCCGAGCGGAACGGCACCATCCGCTGGTGGTGGACCATCAGCGCGACCTTGATGAAGGCGGCGATGCCCTCCGCACAGAGCGGATGCCCGATGTTGGGCTTCATGGAGCCCAGGTGCAGCGGCGCGGCGGTCGGCTCGCCTTCGCGGTACACCGCCTGGACGGCCTTCAGTTCGAGGAGGTCGGTCAGCTGCGAGCCCGAGCCGTTGACCTCCAGGTAGCGCACGTCCTGCGGCGCGCGGTCCGCCTGGCGCAGCGCGTCGCGCATGACCTGCTTCTGCGCCTGGAGGTTGGGGGTGGCGGGGCCGGCCGTGCGGCCGTCGTTGTTGATGGCGATGCCGTCGACCACGGCGTACACCGTGTCGCCGTCCCGCTCCGCCTGCTCCAGCGGCTTCAGTACCACGACACCGCAGCCCTCGCCGAGGACCACTCCGGCGGCGCGGCGGTCGAAGACGTGGAACTCGCCCCGTTCCTGCAACAGGCCCCGGCGGCGGAAGAGTTCGTGGTCCTCGGAGTCCGTGAGCAGGCTGACGCCCGCCACCACCGCGAGGTCCACCGACCCGGCCGCCAGCGCGTCGGTGGCGAGCTTCATCGCCACCAGCGAGGAGGAGCAGGCAGTGTCCAGGACCATGGCCGGGCCGCGCCAGTTGAAGAACTGGGAGATGTTCGCGGCCAGGTAGTTCTGCCCGACCGTCATGATCGGGTTACGCGCCCCGGCCACCAGGTCGTTGTCGGCCCGGCCCCGGCCGCGTGCGCCGACGTACACGCCGGTGTTGCTGCCGTCGAGCTCGCCGAAGCGGTAGCCCGCGTGGTGGACCGCCTTGAGGCTCTCCTCAAGGAGCACCAGCGCCTGCGGGTCCATCGCCCGGACGTCCTCGGCGTGGAGCATGAAGTACCCGGGGTCGAAGCCGTGGACGTCGTCGACGAGTCCGGCGGTGAAGTCGGTCGCCCGCCCCCAGCGGTCCTCGGGGACTGTACGGATGGCGGAGCGGCCCTGCGAGAGCAGGTCCCAGTACGCGTCGAGGTCCGGCGCGCCGGGCAGTCGGCAGGCCATGCCGATGACGGCGACGGGGCCGGCGGTGGGAGTGGCGGGCGCGGCCGGTGCCCTGATCACGGCCTCGGCCACCACGGCGACGGCCGGGGCGGGTGCGGCGACGGCCGGGACCGACGCGGGCGCCTCGTGCGGGAGAGGCGCGGGCCGCGCGGGGGCGAACTCGGCCGCGACCTCGGCCCCGTGCGCGCTGAGCAGCCACCCCGTCAGCTCGTGCAGGGTGGGGTGCTCCAGGAGCGTGGAGGGTTCGAGCGGCACGCCGAGGCGCTGCTTGATCCGCTGGAGGATCTGGGCGAGCAGGATGGAGTCGGCGCCGTAGTCCGCGTACGAGGTGCGCTCGTCCAGCACACCGGGCTTCAGCTTGAGCTCGGCCTCGAAGGTCTCGCTCAGGAACGCCATCAGACGCGGACCGGCTTCGGCACCGAGGCCGGACGCGGGTACGGACGCGGGCGCGGCGGGGGGCACGGAGGCGGGCGCCATGGCGTCGGCCGCCGGAGCCGTATCCGCCGCCGTACGCCGCTTCGGCCGCGGCAGCGCCGCCGCGTCGAAGCGCGCGGGGTCGACGCGCACCGGCATGACCACCGGGGCGTAGCGCGAGGTGAGGACCTGGTCGAGGAGGTCGAGCCCCTCGCGGTCGGTGATGCTGAGCAGTCCGGTGTCGGTGTACGCCTGGTTCTTGACCTCGCCGAAGCCGGTCTCGCGCCAGCTGGGCCACTGGACGCTGGTGATCGGCAGGGCGTGGGCGTGCGCCTGGGCGAAGTAGTCCAGGAACGCGTTGCCCATGGCGTAGTCGCTCTGGCCCGCGCCGAGCGCGGGGACGGCGGCGGAGACCGAGGAGAAAAGCACCATGAACCGGAGCGCCGTGGCGTCCAGGGCTGCCAGCAGGTTGCGGGTGCCCTCGATCTTCGGCGAGACCACACGTGCGATGCCCTCGACGGGCTTGCGGACGAACGCCGGGTTCTCGGTGTCGACCAGCCCGGCCGCGTGGATGACACCGGCGATCCGGCCCATCGTCGTCTCGATCGCCTCGATGCCGGCCGCGACCTCGTCGGCGCGGTCGAGCGGCAGCGCCAGGACGCGCACCTCCACGCCCCGCGCCTCAAGGTCGAGCACGGCACGGATCTTCGCGCGGACCGCCGGGGCGCACGCCTCGGGATCGCTCCACAGGTGGCGCGGGGGCAGCGGGTCCTTGCCGGTCAGCACCAGTCGGCGTACTCCGCGCCGCTCGACGAGGTGCCGGGCGCAGAGCAGGCCGAGGCCCCGGGTGCCGCCGGTCACCAGCAGCACCTCGTCCTCGGCGAGGTCCGCCCGGCCGGTGGCCTCGCGCGGGGCGAGGTCGTCGAGGGCGGGCGCGTGCCGGACGCCGTCGCGGTGGCAGATCTCCGAGTCGGCGCCGGGTCCGTCGAGTTCGCGCCGGACGACGGCGGCGAGCTCGGCGGCCCCCCGGGTCGCCGGGTCGAGGTCGAGGTGGCGGGAGGTGAGGCCGCCGTACTCGCTCTGGAGCATCCGGTACAGCCCGACCCGCGCCGCTCCCGCGAGGTCCTGCCGGGTCCGGGTGCGCCCGAACGATTCGAGGCCCTGGGTCACGTACAGCAGATCGATGTCCCGCGACGACTTGGCCGCGAGGACGCTCTGGAGCAGCGCCAGGGACTGGCCCGACGGTTCCCGCTCGGTGACGCCGGTGAGATCGACGAAGGCGGTTGCCCGCTCGATCCGGCCGGCCAGCCGCTGTTCGGCACCCGGGCCCGACTCCACCAGCGTCACCTCGTCGCACAGCCCGGTCAGCGCCGAGGCGAGCGGCGCGGTGGCGGCGTCGTGCAGGACGAGGGCGCTCACTCGTCGCGGCGCGACCCCGTCGAGCGGGGCCGGGAGCCACCGCTTGGCGAGGAAGCGCACATCGGCGCGCGGGGTGGCAGTCAGACCCTGGCCGACACCGTCGGCCGTGCTCGCGGCAGACTCCGGCACCCAGTGGCGGTCCCGGGCGAACGGGTACGTCGGCGCGCTCACCCTGCGCGGCGCGTCCGCGCCGCTGTGCAGCTTCCGCCAGTCCAACGAAGCACCCCGTACCCAGAGTTCCGCGAGCCGGGGAAGGTCTCCGCGCTCGGCGAGCCGGTCGGTGGTCCGCGCGAGCTCCTCGGCCGGGATCAGCGACAGGGCCTCGCGCCCCGCCTTCACGCTGCCGTTGACCAGGCCCGCGACATCACCCCCGGCCGCCAGGTACCGCTCAAGGCGGTCGGCGAGCGAGGCGAACGAGTCGGCGACGACGGCGAGCCGGGCGTCCATCGCCTCGCGGCCGGTCTGCAGCGTGTACGCCAGATCGGCGGGCGCCACCGCGTCGGGGCCGTCCGCCGACTCCCGTACGAAGCGCAGCAGCCGGGCCGCGTAGGCGCGCAGCCGCTCCTCGTCCTTGGCCGACAGCGGGAACAGCAGCGGCTGCCCGGAGGCGGCACTGCCGGGGCGGCGGGCGGCACTGTCGACGTATTCCTCCACCAGTAGATGAGCGTTGGAGCCGCCCGCGCCGAACGAGGAGATCCCGGCGAGCCGGGGACGGACCTCGCCGTCGACGACCGGGCGCTCCCACGCACGCAGTTCCTGGTTGACGACGAACGGCGTACCGCTGAAGTCGATGTTGGGGTTGAGGGTGCGCGAGTGCAGGGAGGGCGCGATCTGGCCGTGCCGCAGTTGCAGCAGCACCTTGGTGAGCCCGGCGATCCCGGCGGCGCTCTCGCAGTGGCCGATGTTCGACTTGGCCGAGCCGAGGTGGCAGTACTGGGTGTCGGCGGACCCGGTCGCCGCGCCGAACGCCTGGCTGAGGCCGGTGATCTCGATGGGGTCACCGAGCTTGGTGCCGGTGCCGTGGGCCTCGATGTAGCTGATGGCGCGGGGGTCGACCCCGGCCTCGTCGAGCGCGTCGCTGATCGCGGCTTGCTGCGCCCGGGGGTTGGGGACGGTGTAGCCGTTGGTGCGGCCGCCGTGCGAGACGCCGCTGCCCTTGATGACGCCGTAGATGTGGTCGCCGTCGCGCTCGGCGTCACGCAGCGGCTTCAGGAGCACGACTCCGACGCCCTCCCCGGGGATGTAGCCGTCGCCGCCGATGCCGAAGCTCTCGCAGTGGCCCTTGCTGGAGATGAACTGGCCCGCGCTCAGGCTCAGATACTTGTTGGGGTGGACGGTGACGTTGACGCCGCCCGCGAACGCCAGCTTGGTCCGGCCCTGGCGCAGGTCCCGGCAGGCCAGCTCGATCGCGGTGAGCGAGCTGGAGCACATGGTGTCCACGGTCATGCTCGGGCCGTGCAGGTTCATCACGAACGAGACGCGGTTGGCGACGCTCGCGTAGCTGCTGCCCAGGGCGTTGGGGTTGCCGCCCGGGGCGCCCCCGCCCGGGAAGAGCAGCTGGTACTGCCCCCACATCACGCCCGCGTACACACCGACCCGGCCGCCGAGACGGCGTAGCTGCTCGCGGGTGTGGCCCGCGTCTTCGAGCGCCGTCCAGGCGTGCTCCAGGAACAGCCGTTCCTGCGGGTCGAGGTAGTCGGCCTCGTGCGGGGAGATGTTGAAGAAGAGCGGGTCGAAGCGGTCGACCTCGGCGATGAAGCCGCCCCACTTGCTGTAGTGGCGGCCGGGCGCCGTCCGGTCCTCGCTGTAGTGGTCTCGCCAGTCCCAGCGGTCCTGCGGCACCTCCACGACGCAGTCGCGCCCGTCGCGCAGGTTGGCCCAGTACTCGGCGAGGTCACGCGCCTCGGGGTAGCGGCCGGAGATGCCGATGACGGCGATGTCGAGCGCGGAGGACCGGGGCGCGGCGGGCTCGGTCACCTCCGCGCGGGGCGCGGGCAGCACGTCGGCGGCCACGGCGCCGGTCGGCGCGACGGCGCCGGCCCCATCGGCCGCATCGGCTGCCTCGACGGTCCCGACGGTCCCGACTGCCTCCGCTGCCTCGGCGAACAGCGCCTCCAGCACCGCCCGGTGCCGCGTGACGAAGTATCCGCTCAGCTCGGCGAGCGTGTGGTACTCGAACAGGAGCGTCTTGGAGAGCGGGCCGAACGTGGCCTCAAGCCCCGCCGTCAGCTCGGTCGCCAGGATGGAGTCCATCCCGTACGCGCCGAGGAGTTCGTCCTCCTCGATCTCCCCCACGGCCAGCCCGGTGAGCCGGCCGAGCGCCTCCTTCAGGAAGCGGACGGCCCGATCGGTGAGCGTACGGTCGTCGACGGCGCGTGACTGAGCGACGGTGACCTCGGCGACGACACCCATGGGCTGCCGGGCGGCGGAACCCGTCTCCAAGTACGCCTGCAGCCGGGCCCGTTCGCCCACGCCCACCACGATCTGCGGCTCGCCGGCCGCGAGCGCGCGGTGGAAGGCCTCGATGCCCGCCGACGTCGCCATGGGGACCATCCCGGCGCGCGTCCGCAGCGCGTCGCGGGTGGCCGCGTCGGCGCCCATGCCGCCGCTCTCCCAGAGCGGCCAGCCGATGGCGACGCTCCGACCGGCGCGCTCGCCCGCACGCACCAGGGAGTCGCGGTGGCGGGCGAAGCGGTCGAGGAAGGCGTTGGCCACGGCGTAGTCGGCCTGGCCGACATTGCCGGTCGCGCCCATGATGGAGGAGAAGAGGACGAAGAAGTCGAGGTCCTCGTCCTTGGTCGCCTCGTCGAGGGCGACCGCCCCGGCGAGCTTGGGGCGCAGCACCCGGGCGAACTCCGCCGCGGACTTCTTCAGCAGGAAGTTGTCGTGCAGCACGCCCGCGCCGTGCACCACTCCGTGCACGGCCCCGTGGCGGCGTACGAGGTCGGCGACGAGTGCGGCGGTGCCGTCCGCGTCCGCCGCGTCGAGGACGTGGTACTCGACGCTCGCGCCGGTCTGCCGCAGCGCGTCGAGCCCGGCCCGCCGCTCCGCGTCCGGCTCGGCACGGCCGGTGAGGCACAGCACCGCGCCGCTCGCCCGGCGGGCGATCTCCTCGGCGAGGATCAGACCGAGGCCGCCCGCACCCCCGGTGATGAGGTAGACGCCACCTTCGCGCCATACCACCGGCCCGGCGTCGGGGAGTTCGCCCACCGGCTCCCAGCCGAGCACCCTGCGGCGCCCGCCTTCGCTGCGGACCTGCTGGTCCCGCGGGGCGCGCGCCTCCTCGGCAAGCACCTCGGCGAGCTCCGCGGCCGACGCGTCGGCGGGAACGGCGACGACCTGCCCGAGGAGCACCGGGTTCTCCAGGTGCGCGCTCTTCAGCAGACCGGACAGGGCTTCGTACGCGTACGGTTCGCCGTCGGCGGGCACCAGCGCCTGCACCAGTACGGGGGCGGTCGGCCTGCCGAGGAGGATGCCCTTGACGGCGTGCAGCAGCTCGACGGCGTGAGCGGTGACGGCCGCCGGGGCGCCATCGCTCTCGGCCGTCTCCGGCGGGTCCAGGAACGTGATCTGCGGTGCCAGTCGGCGCAGCTCCGCGAGCCGCTCGCCGAATCCGCAGGCCAGCACGGTCTGGGCGGTGAGGGCGGCGGGCTCGACGCTCGCGGGGGCGGGGGCGGGCCGGTCGTGCCAGACGGGCCGGAACAGGGTAACCGGGGCCTCGGTCTGGCCGGCGGCGCTCTCGCGCGTGGAGTAGCCGCGCAGGGTGGCGAAGATCCTGCCGTGCTCGTCGCACAGGTCCAGGTCCCACCGCCGCACCCCGGCGGTGCCGCCGGAGGCCGCGCGGATCCAGGCGTACGCGGTCACCGGGGTCGGGCCGTGCACCTCCAGCGCGTCGAGCGCGAACGGCAGCTCCGCGCTCCAGGCCGCGCCCGTGCGGGCGTCGTGGATCTGCGGGGCGTAGACGGCCTGGAGGGCGCCGTCGAGGATGCTGGGGTGGAGCACGAAGCCGCGCCGGTCGTCGCCCAGCGTGTCCGGCAGGGCGAGCGCGGCCAGTATCTCGCCGTCGCCCAGGCGGACTTCGCGCAGGGAGCGGTGTGCGTCGCCGTAGTCGAGCCCGGCGCCGCGCAGGGCGGCGTAGCACTCCTCGCGGCCCAGCTTGGCCGTGCCCATCCGGGCCTTCAGGGAGGCCAGGTCGAGCGCGCCGGGCTCCTGGGCGCCCCCGCGCGAACCGGTGCCGCGCGAGTGCACGACGCCGTCGCGCCCCCCGGTGCCGATCTCGTACGTGAAGCGGCCCTCGCCGTCGTCCGTCAGGGCGGTGTACGCGGTGCGGGGCTCGTCGGCGACGACGAAGGGCCGCTGCCACACCACATGGGCGAGCCGCACCGGGGCGTCCGTGTCGGCCGCGGTGGCACGGACCAGCGCCTCGCGGGCCATCTCCAGGTACGCGACTGCGGGCAGTACCTTCTCGCCGCGCACCCGGTGATCCCGCAGGTAGAAGTCCCGGCCGGAGAGGGTGGCACGGTATCGGGAGGGGTCGTCCGACACCGGGGCCCCGAGCAACGGGTGGGCCCGCAGCGGCGGTTCGGCCGCGGGGGCCGTGCCGGTCCCCGGCTCGTCGTCGAGCCAGTACCGCTTCTTGGCGAAGACGTGCGTGGGCAGCGGTACGCGCCGGGGCCTCGGCCCGTCCTCGTACAGCCGCTCCCAGTCGACGTCCGCGCCGCGCACCCAGGCGTCGGCCGGCAGCCCATGCCCCCGCCCGGCCGCGGGGGCTTCGGCCGGGGCTCCGGCGCGCCGCCTGGCACTCCCCCGGTGGATGTCCACTCCGCCGCCACCTGCAAGGAAACGTTCCAGCAGAGCGGTGAGAGCGTCAGTGTCCGCCGCCACCAGTGCGAGGCGCTCGGTCAGGGCCGCGCGGCCGGTCTGCGAGGTGTACGCCAGATCGGCGAGCCCGGCCGCGTCCGGCCGCTCCCGGCGGACGTGGTCGAGAAGGAGCTCCGCCTGCCGTACGAGCTGCGGCTCGCTCTCGGCCGACAGGACGACGAGGGAGGGAGCGGTGGGCGGGTCGGCCCTTGTGTCGCCGTTCTCGACGTACTCGGCCACGATCACATGCGCGTTGCTGCCGCCCGAGCCGAAGCTGCTGACTCCGGCGAGCCGTGCCCGGCCGCCCTGCGGCTCCCATTCGGTGAGCCGGTCGACCACCGAGAACGGTGAACCCGCCAGGCTGATCTGCGGGTTGAGCTCGGTGTAGTGGAGCGAGGCGGGCAGGGCGCCGTGCCGCATCGACAGGACGGTCTTGAGCAGGCCGGTGATGCCCGCGGCCGCTTCGAGGTGGCCGAGGTTGGTCTTCACCGAGCCGAGGCCGCACGGGGTGGCGCTTCCGGCGAACGCCCGGGTCAGGCCCTGGACTTCGATGGGGTCGCCGAGCGCGGTCCCGGTGCCGTGCACCTCCACATAACTGACGCCCGAGGGCTCCACGCCCGCGTCGGCCAGCGCGGCGGTGATCAGCCCGGCCTGCATCGCGGCGCTGGGCACGGTCAGACCGCCCGACTGGCCGCCGTGGTTGGTGGCGGTGCCCTTGATGACGGCGTGCACGTGGTCGCCGTCCGCGAGCGCCTTCGCCAGCGGCTTGAGCAGGACGACGGCGCCGCCCTCGGAGCGCACATAGCCGTTCGCGGACGCGTCGAACGTCTTGCACAGGCCGTCCGGGGACAGCATGCCCGCCTGGTGGTAGGCGACGCTGTTGGCCGGGTGGCACAGCACGTTGACGCCGCCGGCCAGCGCGGTCTCGCAGTCGCCCGCGCGCAGCGCCCGTACCGCCGAGTGCACGGCGACCAGCGAACTGGAACAGGCGGTGTCCACCTGGACGCTGGGGCCGCGCAGGTCGAAGAAGTACGACACGCGGTTGGCGATGATGGCCATGGACGTGGTCAGGCCGCTGTGGGCGCGCACCGGCAACCGGCGGGTGTCCATGACGCGCTGGTAGTCGGAGCCGCTGGCGCCGATGAACACTCCCATCGGGGTGCCGGAGACGGCGCTCGCCGAGTATCCGGCGTCCTCCAGACAGGCCCAGCCGAGCTCCAGCATCCAGCGCTGCTGGGGGTCCATGCGCCGGGCTTCGTTGGGCGAGATGCGGAAGAGCCCGGGCTCGAAGCCCTCCGCGTCCTGGACGAAGCCGCCGCGGTCGATGCCGGGGTGGGTGTCGGGGCCGATGCCGTCGGGCCACTGCCAGCGGCCGTCCGGGAGGGGGCCGACGGCCGAGCGCCCGTCCGCGAGGAGCTCCCACAGCGCGTTGTAGTCGTCGACGGCGCCGGGCAGCCGGCAGGCCATGCCGATGATCGCTATGTCACCCTCGGCGTCCTCGCGGGCCGTCGGCACCGGTTCCTGGACGTCGGCGGATTCCACCGGCTCCGGCTCGTCGCCGCGCACGCCGTCGAGGAAGGAAATGATTTTGGCGCCGGTGTTGTACTCGAAGAAGAAGAGGGGTTCGAGCGAGATGCCGTAGCGGCCCTCGATTTTGTCCTGGAGGTCCAGGAGACTGGCCGAGTCGAGGCCGAGCTCGAACAGCGGGCTTTCCAGGGAGAGTTGAGGGTCTTCGGCGTCGGAGCTACCGCTGAGAAGCCCTTCGAGGAACTCCAGGATTTCTGCCGTCAGTTCAGCTGTCGCGGGCACCGCGGTCGGGGAATTCGTCTGCGGTACAACGACCGCATCTCGCTCCAGCCGCTTCGCACGATCGAGCCGGGTGGCCAGATCGTATTCGACCAGAACACCGTTTCCACCGTTGACCAGATCGCCCGGCCGATAGCCGGGCACGAGGGAACGTATCTCAGCACCGTGCAGCTGATGCATGCGCAAAACGGTATCCAGGCAACGGTCTTGCGAATTCTTTGCCTGGATGTAGTCCGCGAGCTCGATCCCGGGGTGCCGCTTGAAGTCCTTGCAGCGGGTGACGCCGACGGCCGTGGCCACACCTGCGACCTCGCCGCTCCACTCCAGCAGGTGTTCGAGCAGGGCATCACCATACCCGAAGCTCTGCTTCCGCGGATCGATGTTGAGGGACAGCACGTGGGCGACGGCCCCGTCGGCCCGGTGCAGCCGGTCGGCCGTGTCGAACCGTACGGAGCGCAGGGCGTTGGGGTCGGCGATGCGCTGGGAATAGATGACGCCCCAGACCGTGCCCTCGTCCTCGATGACGAATTGGCTCTGCGGGTTGACCGTCAGACGCCGCCGGATCACCCGTGCGGAGACCCGCAATTCCTCGGCCCAGCACATCTCTTCCAGCTCCATGAGCCGGGTGAGATCGGACAGCCGGGCACGACGAATGGTTCCCTTGTGCTCGCGAAGCATAGCTGTGGTGACCCGTCCCCCGAGTGCCGGGCACTTCACAGTGGCCGAACGACCGTAATTTCTGCTTGCGGCAAGTGCGGCAGCCGCAAAATATACACTCGATCGGGCAGTTGACCAGAACAGGTTGACCACCCGGTTCCGTATCTCACATGACACCCCCGGACAACGTCAAGCGGCGCACGTCGAGGCCGCCGGGCGGATGCCCTGGGCGCCGACCGCGGGCCCTAGGCTGAAGGGTGGCCCCACCAAGAACTTGAATGCTGGACTTCACCCGAAGCGCGCATGAGGAGAAGGATCGACCGTGGCAGGATCGTCCATGAGCAGCCCCTGGATCCGGCGGTTCCACCCCGCTCCGCAGGCCGCCACCCGGCTCGTCTGCTTCCCGCACGCGGGCGGCTCGGCCACGTACTACTTCCGGGCCTCCCAGACACTCTCGCCCGAGGTCGATGTGCTCGCGATCCAGTACCCCGGCCGCCAGGACCGGCTGGCCGAACCGTGCGTCAAGGACATCTCCGCGCTTGCCGACCGCATCGCCGAGGAGCTGGCCCCCTGGACGGACCGGCCGCTCACCCTCTTCGGCCACAGCATGGGCTCCGCGGTCGCGTACGAGGTCGCGTTGCGCCTGGAGCGGCGCGGCACCGTTCCGTTGGGCCTGTTCGCCTCGGGGCGCCGCGCTCCTTCTGTCGTACGTGACGGGTATGTCCACCTCGGCAGCGACGAGGACCTGCTCGCCGAGCTGAAGCGGCTCAGCGGCACCGACGCGCAGGTGCTCGCCGACGAGGCGCTGCTGCGGATGGTCCTGCCGACGATGCGCAGCGACTACCACGCCATCGAGACCTACCGCGCCACCCCGGCCCCGCCGCTGAGCTGCCCGGTCGTCGCCCTGTCCGGCGACGACGACCCGGTGGCCGAACTCGACGAAGTCGCCCTGTGGGAGCGGCACACCTCGGCGTCCTTCCGGATGCGGGTGTTCGCGGGCGGCCACTTCTTCGTCGACGACCACCTCCCGGCCATCACCCGCGAGATCCGCGAGCACATCGCGACCGCGAACGCCCGCTGACCGCCTTCGGCGCCGGGGCCGTCGAACCCCGGCGCCGACCGGCTCGTACACGTATGTCACGCTGACCCGGGCACGCAACCGAGGAGTGGACGACCGCATGGAGCCGCACGCATACGCAGCCTTCGACGCGGTCGGTCTGCGCGAGCTGATCCGTACGCGCGAAGTGAGCGCCGCCGAGGTGGAGGACGCCGCCCGGCGTGCGGTCGAGCGCGTGAACGCCGATCTCAACGCCGTGACCGGGCCGTTGTTCGACCCGGCCCCGGCGCATGAGCCGGACGGGCCGCTGGCCGGGGTGCCGTTCGTCATCAAGGACAGCGGCCCCTTCACCCAGGGCGTGCCGTTCACCCTGGGCAGCCGCAGCATCCGGGGCGCCTACGCCCTGGTCGACCACGACCTGATGGCCCGCTTCCGCACCGCCGGACTGGTCGCCCTCGGCCAGAGCACCGCCCCCGAGTTCGGCCTCAACTTCGCCACCGAGTCGGTGCGCTACGGCGTCACCCGCAACCCGTGGGACCTGGAGCGGGGCGTCGGCGGCTCCAGCGGCGGCTCGGCCGCGCTGGTGGCCGCCGGGGCCGTACCGTTCGCACATGCCAATGACGCGGGCGGCTCGATCCGCGTCCCGGCCTCCTGCTGCGGCCTGGTCGGCCTCAAGCCGAGCCGCGGCCGCACCCCGTCCGGACCACTCACCGGCGAGGCCGCGTTCGGGCAGCTGGTCGAGTTCGGCCTCACCCGGACCGTACGGGACGCGGCACACCTGCTCGACGCCGTGTCCGCGCCGACGGTCGGCGAGAAGTACCAACTGGCGCCGGTCACCCGGCCCTACGCCGACGAGGTCCGCACGGACCCGGGCCGGCTGCGGGTCGCCCTCACCACCGTGCCGTGGTCGGGCGTGCCCGTCGACCGCCAGATCGCCGAGGCGGCCGTCGCCGTCGGCCAGGTCCTGGAGTGGATCGGCCACATCGTGACGGAGGCGAGCCCCGACGTCGATGCCGACGAGGTGGTGGAGGCGGTCATGCTCAGCGCCGTCTCGACCGGCGGCGCGGTGCTGCGGGGCGCCCCGCGCCGACCCGACCCGTCCGCACTCGAAGGCGTCTCGCGCCGCGTCCTGGCCGAGGCCGAGTCCTTCACCGCGCTGGACGTCCTGGCCGCGATGGAGGCCCAGCACCTGGTGACCCGGCCGATCGGCCGCTTCTTCCTCGACCACGACCTACTGGTCACCCCGACACTGGCCCAACTCCCCGCCCGGCACGGCACCCTGGACTATGACGACGCCCGCCACAGCATCCGCTCCTGGCTCCGCCGCATCTTCGAACACGGCCCGTTCACGGCCCTGTTCAACGTCTCCGGCCACCCCGCGATCAGCCTCCCCCTGGGCCAGAGCCGCGAGGGCCTGCCCATCGGGGTTCAACTGATCGCCGCCCATGGCCGCGAGGACCTGCTGCTGCGGGTGGCGGCGCAGCTGGAGCAGGCGGTGCCTTGGGCGGAGCGGCAGCCTGGGGTTTATGTGGATTGAGCGGACGCGGCGGCTACTTGTTCCGGGAGCCGGCCGGGCCCGGGCGCCTGCGGCCGGAGGCGCCGGGCTTGCGCGCCGGGGAGCCCTTGCGCGGGGCGCCGCCACGTCCAGGCGGGCCCGGGGCGTCCTCGCGGGCGGGCGTGGCCGGGGCGGTGGCGTCCTTGTTCCAGTGCGACGGGCGGTCGAGGCCGGCCGGGAGAAGGGTGGCGGCGTCGCCCTGCGCCACGTTGACCTGCGTCTGGGTGAGGAAGAGGCAGTCGGTGAGGTCGGCGCCCGCGAGGATCGTGTCCCGGAAGTCCGCGCCGATCACATCGGCGAGCCGCAGGTCCGCGCCGCTCAGGTCGGCGGCGATGAGATACGCGCCGCGCAGATCGGCCCCGCGCAGGTCGGCACCCTTGAGCCGGGCCCCGAACAGGTCGGCGCCCCTGCGGTCCTTCTTCTTGCCCCGGACCCCGGCACGCACCAGCTCGCTGGTCCGCAGCAGCAGCGTGTTCACCTCGGCCCGGTACGCCGCCACGTCCAGGCCGAGCAGGGTGTCCACGTCGCTGAGGGTCAGTCGCTCGATCTTCTCCAGCGCGGCCCGCACCTCGCGGTGGACCGGCCGGGCGGCAGGGCGGGCCGGCGCCTCGGAGAGGTACCGGAGCAGCTCGTGGAACTGCCGCATCACCGGGAGCGCCCCGAACATCTGCCGCGCACCGTCCGGGGCCTCCCGCCAGTTCTGCCCGGCAAAGGTGACCTGCGAGATCTTCTGGCCCGCGCCGAAGCAGTCGTACACCGTGCACCCCTGGAAGCCCTTGGGACGCAGCTTGTCGTGGATGCCGCACCGGAAGTCCTGCTGGAGGTTGGGGCAGGGGTCCCCGACGGCCTTGTCGATCGCGAAGTCCGTCGACCGGCAGAATGCCAGCGCGACGCGGCACAGGCCGAAGCAGTTCGCACAGTCGGCCCGCAGTTCGGATGTCTCGGACAAGGTGGGTGGTCTCCTGTCAGGTACGGCAGGACCGCGGTGGGGATACCGAAGCCGTACGCCTCGCAGAGGATGCCCACTGATCGCTCTCGCGGGGAATCGGGGCCCGAGCAGGGGCAAGGCCGTTACTCGTGACTCTGCCTCGCGATGGCCTTTCTTGGCCCTCGACTGATGGTCTGCTGTGAGGCGGTTGGTGGTTGGCCCGCAATCAACATCTCTGTCCGGAGGGTGGTTGTTCGGCGAACGCGGTGCGGTAGGCGCGAGGGCTGGTCCCCAGGCGGGATGTGAAGTGCTGGCGCATGGTGACTTCACTGCCGAAACCAGACCGGCGGGCGACCTCGGGCATGGGCAGGTCGGTGCGTTCGAGGAGTTTCTGGGCCGTCGCGACGCGGTGGTCCAGGAGCCAGCGCAGCGGGGTGGTTCCGGTGGCCGCCGCAAAGTGCCGTGCGAAGGAGCGCGGCGACATTCCGGAGCGGGCGGCGAGCGCGGCCACGGTGAGTGGCTCGTCGAGATGCGCCAGGGCGAAGGCACGCACCTCGGCCAGCGCGTCCGCGTCGCGGTCGGCGTGCGGGGTGGGATGCTCGATGAATTGGGCCTGGGTGCCGGTCCGGAAGGGTGCGGTGACCATGGAGCGGGCGATGGTCGCGGCTGCCTCCGCGCCGTGCGTGGCGCGCACCAGATGCAGGCACAGGTCGATGCCGGCGGCGGTGCCGGCGGCAGTCCACAGATTGCCGTCCTCGACGAACAGGGCGTCCCCTTCGACGCGCACCTGTGGGTGCCGGGTCTTCAGCGGATCCATCAGCGCCCAGTGGGTCAGCGCCCGGCGGCCGTCCAGCAGTCCTGCCTGGGCGAGTGTGAACGCGCCGCCGCACAGCGCGGCGATGGTGGTGCCCCGGGCGTGGGCGCGGCGCAGCGCCGCGAGGACGGGCTCGGGCGCCGGGGTGACGTGGTCGTCCAAGCCCGGCACGAGGATCAGCTCGGCGCGAGGTAGCCAGGCGAGGGTGCGGTCCGGTGTGAGCGCGAGCCCGCCACGCATCGGCACCGGTTCGGGGGCTGCGGCTACCCGGCGCAGCTCGAACGCGGGGACCCCGTGGTCAGTGCGGTCCGCGCCCCACACCTCGGTGATCACCGAGACGTCGAAGGCCCGGATGCCGGGAAAGGCGAGGAGGGCGACGCGGTGGGCCGGTGCGGGTTGGGTCACCTTGGCAGTAAACCATCGATCGCTGTCTTCTCGTCGCCTGTGAGAGAGCCCGTCAGGGCGGCAGGATCGTGGGCATGGAGATCACACAGAACGCGGCGCTGGTAGTGGTGGACGTGCAGAAGGGCTTCGACGAGTCGGAGTCCTGGGGCCCGCGCAACAACCCGGCCGCTGACGAGAACATCGCCTCGCTGATCGCGGCCTGGCAGAACACGGACCGGCCGGTCGTCTTCGTACGGCACGACTCGAACACACCCGGCTCGCCGCTGCGGACCGGGTACGAGGGAAACGACTTCAAGGAGTACGTCGAGGAGCGGCGCGGCAAGGGCGGCGGGCCGGAGCTGTTCGTTACCAAGTCCGTGAACTCGGCGTTCTACGGCACCCCCGACCTTGACGACTGGTTCAGGGCGGCGGGCATCACCCAAATGGTATTGGCCGGTATCCAGACCAACATGTGCGTGGAGACCACCGCCCGCATGGGCGGCAACCTCGGCTACGACGTGCTGGTCGCCCTCGACGCCACCCACACCTTCGACCTGTCCGGCCCGAACGGCTGGCATCTGACGGCCGACGAGCTGGCCCGAGCGAGTGCCGTCTCGCTGCATGGCGGGGGCTTCGCCCGGGTGGTGACGACCGGCGAGCTGGTCGCCGCCGTCCGCCCCTGACACCCCGGATCAGAGGTGCGGGCCACCTCCGGCGTTCAGGACAACCCTGTTGGACCCCTGTCCGGAAACTCCGAGGCCCCTCACCTTTGCCCAGCTCGCGAGCGGGTTTGGTATCGCCGGCCACCGCTCACCGCTACATCACGGAGCCCGTCGAGGTCCTGGCGACACTCGCGCCCACCCTCTGGCAGGCCATGGCCGCGACCGAAGCGTTCGTGACCCTGGACGGCGCCCTGCTGCCCATCGACACCCTGCTGCCCATCGACCGGTTGCGAGCCCCTTAACCAAGGGTGATGATGCGAATACACTCCGAAAGCGCAGGAAGGTCTTGCCTGGTCGCGCAGGCATCCGGAACACCGCCATCGACGTCCGCGCAGGCCGCTGCCCCGCGCTTGATTCCAGCAAGAGAAAAGGGCACCAATGCCGATCACTGATATGAGCTGGAACATCCTCTGGTCCAGCACCGGAGGCGGCACGCTGGAGATGAACATCGGCGCCCAGAAAGCTGTGGGACAGGTCAGCCTGGGGCAGGCCGATGGCGCCGGCCTCTGCAATTCGGGCATCCGTGGCTTCCGCACACGCCCGAGTCCCACAGGGTCGGAGAACGTGACGGATTTCGGCGACAACTTCTACGGCTGGCCGAACACCGTATTTGATGGGCATCTGAGCAGCGTCACGTTCGCGCTCGCGCTCGGCTCAGGGCAAGAAGGCACCGCCGTTTGCAACATCTTCCGATGGAGCTGATCACATGCTGTCGCAAGACCCTCTCGGCGGAACCGACGGATCCGTAGAGCCCGAATCACGGTACGTGTTTGTCGTGTATGACAGGGGCAGCGGGGCGATCCATCACATTCATCAGGTGGTCAACCTGCCCGGAGCAGAAGTCCGCGACCGCGAACAGATGGAGCAGACCGCTCTGAGTTACGTCTCCCCTCAGGCAAGAGAACAGGTAGGGGCTGACCTCGCCGTGCTCAGCATTCCCCATGACCAGTTGGAGCGGGGGAAGTTCTACCGTGTCGACCACGAACGGCAGGTGCTGTTGACCGTGGAACAGCAACGTTAGTCAGGACCAGCTCTCGCCGGGCGAAGGACGGAGCGGTGCCCGCTCGGGCAACGGATACCGGGTGCCTTTGACCACCGTGCGTTGCCTTCCTGATGTGCGGGTGAGGCGTCCGGCGGCAGGCGAGTTCCGCACGGGTGGGGTGGCTGGGCCCGGCATGGAGCGGGAATCAGGTATTCCCAACCGTACGGGCTGTGAAAGTCTGCGCTGCATGAGCATAGCGAAAAAGGGCACGCGCACCGTTGTTGTGGACGGGGACTGCTATCGCTGGGTGGTGGCGCCCAACGACGAGCCCGGTCTGGCCATCGTCGTCGTGCACGGGGAAGCGGACGGGCAGCGCATGGTGACGTGGGTCGAGCACGGAGTGGTGATCGCACCGGGATTGGTCACGGCTGCCATCCGCCAGGCCTTGCTTCACCATGGCTGGACACCTCGGGAGCGTGGCAAGCAGCTCACGTTGCGGTGCCTGGACGCGGATCCCGATGCGGCGAATCTCAACGTGGTCGCCTGGCCGCCCGGCTAGTCCTGTACCGCAACTACTTACACCCGAGGTACCGGCGCGCACTCCACAACCAGGCACCAGTAGGGCCCGGCGACGCCTCGTCCCGGCCGCGACGACAGCGGCCGTAGCTTCCGGTCGTGACCACCGCGTGCGGGACGGGCCGGCCCGAAGGCAGCTCCGGGCCGGCCCAGGGGGTATGGGTGTCACCCCGTGCAGTTGACCCTGACAGCGGCCGCCGCGTGATGGGCGTAGGTCTTGGTGGACCCCTTCTTGTTCGTGCCCCGGTCGTGCATCATCACCGAGATCTTCCTGGTGCCGACCGGGAACGTGCCGCTGACGTCGTACCAACCTCCCTGATGGGCAACCTGGTTGATGGAGAAAGACCCCACGAGGTTGTTGCTCTTGGGGGTGAAGGCCCGGTACACGCTGTAGTACGTCGCGGTGCCGCCGACCCTCATCACGTCACTGCTGCGCGGAATGTAGACGGAGATACGGCATTGCTTGGCGTCGGCCGAGGTGTCGAAGAGCCAGTTGACCGAATTGGCGCCGTCCCCCGAACCACCGGACATCGGCATCGACACATACCGCCCGTCGCAGCCCGACCCCTTGTAGCCACCGGTCGAGCTGGACCAGCCCGTCCGCTTGTCGCTGACATAGTCATGCATCTGGAAGCGCTGCGAACCCGAGCAGTACGGTCCGGCGATGGCGCTGAACACCGTGCCGGGGCTCTGGCCCACCGCGCCCCTGGACCCGCTGGAGCCCGATGTCTTGGTTCCTCCCGAGCCGCCACCGGGCTGGGACGAGGGCGACCCGCCCGTCTTGGTACGGGATTCGCCCCCGCTGCCCGTGCCGACCTCGGACTTCGCCTGCCCTGCGGGGTGCTCACCCGTAACGCCGCTCCCGGCGGGCACGCCACCGAGCGCTCGCGTACCGTCACCGGCGCCGCCCTCACCCGTGCCGGTCCCGCCCCGCTGGTCGCCGCCCCCGCCCTGTCCGGTGTGCGGCGCCGCACCGATCTCGTCCCCGCGCTGCTGGGGGTCGGTGCCCGGGACGAAGCCGTCCTTCGTCCTACCGCCGTTCCACGCGGCCGCCTGTTCCCGGCGTGCCGCCTGACCGTCGTCACCGCCCTGGAGCCCTGCCACGATGAACGGCGTGGCGATGAGAGCCGCCCCGGCGAAGGCCGCGGCGATGCGCATGGGCCGCGGAACGCGCCCCGCCACGCCTGGGCCGCCCTTGCCCGGTTCGTCACCGTCACCGGTCCCGTCACCGCCGTCGGACCGGACGGCCGCCCGGACGGCCGACGGGGCGGCGGGCGCGGTGTTCGCTGCGGCGGCCATGGGGAGGAGCCCGCCCGATGCCGCCGGGGCTTCGGCGGCAGCGCTCGCTGCGGCACGCGGTTCCGTGGGCGGTTCTGTGCCGGCCGACTCGGCAGGGGGCTCGCCGGCGGTAGAGGCCGTCCCCATCTCCCCCTCCGCTTCTGCCTCTTGGGAGGCTGCTTGCGAGGCTGCGCCCGTCCGATCCGGTGCGGTTGCGGGTGCCGGTGCCGGTGCCGCCGCACGTGTCACGGCCGCACGCGTCACGGCCGGGGATACGGCTCCGCCTGCCACCTCGGGCGCGCCGATCGCCGCGGTCGCCCCCTGCGCCTCGGTCCGCGCTTCAGCCTCCGGGACCCCCTCGGCCTCCGGCTCCGGGTCGCGGCCGAGGGTGCCAGGGCGGCTCGGCCGTCCGCCGTTACCACCCTCGCCGCCGCCGATGCCTCCCACTGCCTGGGTCCGGGCAGGCGCGCCTATGACCCCGGCGGGCGCCTCCTCGTCCAGCCCGGAGCCGTCACCGCCGCGGTACTTGGGCTCCGCAGGGCCGGAGGCGTTCTCCGGACCGGCCGATCCCCACAGGTTTCTCTCCATCACTCTCATTCCTTACGGGCTTCCCCACTGGGCGGCGGGGAAGCCGGGCCATTACATTTCCTTAGGGCAGATGCGAGACAGAACCGGGCTCAAGTGCCAGGAAATCTTCCAAGGACGAGGCTGCCGCAGGATCTCTCTTCCACATCTCACCAAGCACACTCGTCAACTCGGCGCCACCCAGTTCGATCAACCTGGCGAAAGGCATCCGCTCATCTGTCCGCAGGCACTCGGTCCACGCCAGCATGAATGCCGGTGGCATTGCCTCGACGATCGTGTACCGGTCCTGGACACTCAATCCGTCCAGAACCAGGTAGGGTTCCATCACTTCCTCGACGAAATCCTTCTTCATCCACTTGGTGACGGCCGAAGGGGCGACACCAAGGAAACGCGCGAACTGGGATTTCAGGCCACTCTCCTGACTTCCCAGAACGGTATTCTTCATCACGCTCCACACCCCCCTGGAATACCCGGTCTGCTCAGAGGTCTCCTTTTCGACGGTTCGCTTCGCGCGGACCTTGAGCTCCTCGTTGGTCATCAGGGCCAGGACGTTCCACTGGTACTCCGTGGCGAGATCATCCAGTTCCCCGGGCTCCCTTTGCACGACAACCTTCCGAGGAGCCAACGGCATCGAGTCGGTGTGCATGCTGTTGTGCCTCGGCACGACGGCATCCGGCCCCCACTCCGATTCGCTCTCGGAGGCCGTTTCATAGGACCGGGTGCCTCCCCCTGGCATCGGAGGAGCGGCCGCGGAACTCTGACCGGACGATGCCGTCGCAGGGTACGAGTATGCGGAGGTGAACGATCTTTGCCGCAACTCCCCCTCCAGGACGTCGGCGTTGCGTGCCAGGTGCGGCAAGTGACGGGCAAGCGTCTGGAGTGACTGCTGGTAGAAGTTTCCGATGTGGTCGTTGAATTCGATGTCGTGTCCGCTATGACCCGCCGTGGGGTTCCATTGCTTCTGAAAGTTCGTCAGAGCCAGCCAGCAGGCCGCGCAAGGACGTTTCTGGCCGCGAATGACGACCGATGACGGAATGTGCTGGGGCGTGACGTCGGCCTTCGACAGGAGGTGCAGGATCTTCTGCTCCGCGTGCATCGGGCTGGCCCAGTCGTGGGCCCCGTCCGGCCCCATGACGAGAATCACGGCACCCGCGTGTTCCGCATCCGTCAACAATGCACGCAGGACCTCCGGTTCCTCGGAGGTCGCCACGGCGTGAACACGTGCGCTATTGCCCTTGTCGGAGATCTCTCGGAGTATGTCTATGACGGCATTGCCCCCCTGGGCCGGGCCGCCGTCCTCCGTGATGTCCATACCTGACACCTGGGCAGCCAGCTTGTTCAGGGCACGGCTTGAACGCGCAAGAGTCTCGAACCGGTCGACTTTGGTATACCCCAGGAAATATCGGATGTCGGGCGACCAGTGCAGCAGGTTCCAGAATCCGCCGGCCTGCGCCGCACCTTCGACAAGCCACTCGACGGAGCGGTCGAGGTTCGTCGCGAAAACCAGACGGTCATGGACGAGCGCCCCCTGTACTTCGACTTCCCTCTTGAACTTGTCTCCGTTTACGCCGTGTTGCATCTGCTGGTGGAGGTGGCCGAGCGCGTTCCACAGCCTGATGGAAACATGGCGCAGCGACTGGGCCTGGCGAGACTCGGTGAAACTACGCCGCGAGCTGACGGTGACCTGATGAGCGGATCGCCCCATCTGGGAGAAGACCGATCCGGAAGTGATGTCAATGATCTTTCGGGAGGTGCTCTTCACCCATTCGGTCTGCTCCGGCGACATGAGCGTACGGTTGTACACGCGTCGGGACGCTGAACGGACACGCTCCTGAGATGCCGCAAGGGACACGGGGTGCGGCACGGGGGCGGATCGAGGATCGGCGGCCCCTATCTGTCCCGTGGCAGTAGTGGGCAGGAGGTGTAGCGGAGTGGGCCGGGAGCTGGAAGTCCCGGCCCCGGGGGCAATCGCGTTTACGGCACGGCCCCTGGAATAGCGATGATCGAAGTGGTCGCTCAGGATGGCTTCCCATACTCCGGCCGGCCAGGCCGACAGCATCCTCTTCTCGCCGCTCGGCAGGACCATCTCGTGCTGGAGAAGAAGGCTCGCATGCCTGAGAATCGCATGGCCTGCCGTCACGAGAACGACGGGTCCCTCTCGCTGGGGTTCCAGGGCTTCGACGACGTGCGCGAGTTGCTCGCGGCCCAACTCCACCGCCCCGCCAGTCC
This sequence comes from Streptomyces sp. NPDC059994, assembly GCF_042737755.1. Taxonomy (NCBI): domain Bacteria; kingdom Bacillati; phylum Actinomycetota; class Actinomycetes; order Kitasatosporales; family Streptomycetaceae; genus Streptomyces; species Streptomyces sp. NPDC059994. The sequence continues at coordinate 14,789 of NZ_JBHWUR010000004.1, read as the reverse complement.
TCGTATACAAGAGGAGCCCGCCCTGGGGGCCGACGTTCGCCTCGATTATGGTGATCTGATCAGAGCGGCCGAAGTTGGTGAAGGATTCCAGATCCACTTTCTCGTAGAATCTGCGAATCGCGGCGTGCTCCTGTGCGTCTGCCAGCGACGCGTGATACCGCGGAGGAGCGTCCCAGCCGTACCTGGGCGTGTAGAGCTGGAGGTCCGAAAGCCGGAACGGCGTGTGGGCGAGGTCCGTGTACACCGGTGCCGTCTGCGACGACTCGGTGACGGGGAAAGACGAACGCATGCCGAGCGGCGCGCCCACCTCTGGCTCGGGGCTCGTGTAATAACCGATTTCGCCGGGGCGTGTCGCTATCTCCTCATGTTCGAGGATCGTCCCCTGCAGCCCCTCGTAAATGCGTGACGCGAAATCCCCCTGGCGAGCGGCATTCACCGTGAACTCGCCCGGGGCCGCGCTCCTTTCCCGTACGTCCGTACTCGTGTCGCCCTCGGCCTGGAGCGTGACGGCGGCGGCTGCCCGCTCGGTCACCACCGGCCGCTCCAGTCGCGCCGACGCACCGGTGGCAGCCTGGACCGACGCCTCGTCCGTACCGGGCGCATACGCCGTGACCCATCGCCCACGTGCGTCCTCACCACGGGCCAGCAGTGCCAGCACGCCTCCGTCCGGCGCCTCCCCCTCGATCGCCGGGGAGTGGCCCACGTCGCTGTCCGGCGCGTAGAGGCGGCGCCCGGGTGCCGCCTTGGCCGCCTCGGCGACCACGCTGCTCCCGTCGTTCGTCTGACCCGTCTTGCACGCCACCAGGACGATGTCGCCCCGCTCGGCCGGTCCCTTGGTGAGAGAAGTGAGGAAACGGCCGAACTGGGCACCGTCGACGACCACCTTCTCCGACACAGCCGTCCCGTCGGCCGGTTCGGCCGCATCCTTCAATCGCAGCACCACTCCGTCCTGGGCGCCGTGCGCGTCGAAGAAGTACGGGCGCGATGTGTCCGTGCCCGAGGTCTCCGGCCGCCACGGCAGTCGCTCCTCGGCCTGCGTGCCGTCCGGCGACGCGGTGGCCCGGTCCGCGCCCTCGCGCACGCGGTAGTGGCGGAAGGAGTCGGTGGTCGTACGGAAGCGGTGGTAGAAGTCCTCCCGCCGGGCCCAGTCGTCGGCGCTGTGCGAGGCGTGGCCGAGGAACTCTCCCTGCGCGTCCCTGATTTCGAACAGCTGCACACTGCCGTAGGGGATCCTGCGGCCGTCCGCGAGAAGGAAGAACTGCTCCGACTCCGCCGCCACGGCGGGGTCCTTCTGGCTCCCTTCGGCATCGGGCCCACTGTGATCCTGCCCCTGGAGCGGCGGCTGGGACTGGGCTTCGGCCTGGACCGGGGAGTGGGACTGAGCCGGGTTCTGGGGCCGGTTCTGACCGCTGGACTGCCCACGGGGCTGTGCCTGCCCCCGGGGTGCCGCCGCCTTGCGGGCCGCCGAGGGCAGGTTGTTGCCGATCTCCCGCAGCGTGCTCCAGTCCGCCGGGACGAAGTCGGACTGCGCCTGCCCGCCCTTGGCCGCCTTCTCGACGGCCCTCTTCAACTGGTTCGCGGCTTGGTCGAACGCGGTCTTCTTCAATGGCTGGTACTTCGGCGACACCTCGTCACCGAGTTCGCCGACCTGTGCCAGGGCGGCCACCACCTTGCGCTCCGCAGGCAGGTCCTCGGAGAGCTTGTCGGTCAGGGCGAGGATGTCGAGCGCGTCCCGCCTGCGCTTCTCGGTCAGCTCGTCCTCGGGCCGCTGCCCCTGCGTGCCCTCCCCGGGCGCCGCCAGTTTCCGGTTCGCGAGCGCCACGATCTTGTCGCTGAGCAGGCGCGGTGCCGAGACAGCGGTGACGGGGACGGTCTGCGTCTCGTCGCCGGCCAGCTTGAGCCGGCGCTGGTCCGTGGGGACCTTGCCGAACGTCACGCTGACTTCGACCCCGCCGAACCAGCCCTTGACCGTGCTCGCCGGCGCCTGGACGCCTCCGTCCGGGTTGACGAGCTGCGACACGGTGGCGAAGATCTGCTGGCGTTGTGCCGCGTCGATGCCGTCCGGCAGGCTCAGCCGCAGGTCCAGGTCCTGGAGGGGCCGTTGGGGGCGGTAGGCGAAGACTCCGCCGCCACCGCCCAGGCTCACCACCGCCTCCACGGCGTGCTCGTCCCGGATGCGCTCGATCAGCAGGCGTTCGACCAACGCGGCTGTGCCCAGCCGGAATTCGGATTCGACGTGCTCGTAGCCCTGGAACGTCTGCTCCTGAGCGTCCGGGGCGGCCAGGGCCGCAGGTCTGTCGCTGTTGAGGGCCAGGGCCGCGAGGAGCGTGTCCGCCGCCGAGCTGAACCGGCCCACCGGGCGCGGGACTTCGGCCGCGTCCGCGGCAGGCCGGGTCGCGACGTAGCGGTCGCCGTCCTGGTACAGCAACGGCGACGCGGCCGTGGGGGTGCCGTACGTTCGTACGCGGCCGTCCGGGCCCACCACCCGCAGCCCGCCGACCGCGCGGACAGCCAGTTCATGGATGAGCCGGGGCATGGCGGGCGGGGCCGAGGCGGGGGGCCGGTGCAGTACGAGGGCCGTGAGCGCGGCGCGCTCGCTGTCGGAGAGGCGGGCGTGGGCGGCGGGCGTCAGGGCGTAGTGGCCGGAAGGCAGGGATGAGGTCGAGGACTGCGGGTCCGCGCCCCTGGTAAAGGGGGCGCCCGGCTCCCGTCCGGCGGCCCGGAGCTCATCCTCGGTGAACGTGGTGCCCGCTCCGGGGAACAGGCGTCGGCTCAGCGCTCTGCGCGCGGACGCGCCGAGGACGGTGTCCTCGGGCAGCAGGCCTCCCGTTTCGGTGAAGCGGCGCCACCCTGGCCCGTCGAGGACGACCCCGGCGGCTGCCAGGTCGTCCTCGGTGAACGGATGGCCGCGCAGCACGTCCTCACCGAGGTCGGGGAACTCCTCGACGACCTCCCGCGGCAGACCGCCGAGGGCGCGGGCCCGCAGGTCCACGCCGCTTTCCCCACGGCCGTGCGCGATGGCGAGCGCTTCGAACAGGCCGCCCTCCCCGCTCCCGGCACCAGGGTGCGGAGCATCCCCGGGGTGCAGCACATACCTGCTCCCATCGGCCAGGACGAGACTGTCGCCCTCGCGCGATGCCGCCTGCGTGTCGGTACGGCCCAGCGCGGGCCGGTACTGGTGGTCCTGGACGTGCAGGGTCACCTCCAGCGGCGTGAGCCGGTCCGGCGGGGTGAACGTCTGGTGGCCGAGGTCGCCGCGTACGACGGTGAGGTTCAGCCCCAGCAGGCGTGCGGCCAGGACGGGCAGCAGGTCGGCGGCCGCGTGGTTCCAGCCCGCGTCGACGCGGTCGCCCACCCGGCCGTCTCCCGGGCGCAGCAGGCTCAGCCGGGCCAGAGCGAGCCGCTGCTCGGGGGTGAGCGTGAGCGCGCGGGGCAGACGGTGGTGCGCGGCCAGTTCCTGGCGCTCCGCTGCGGTGAGGGTGATGTCCGCGGCGTCGACGTCCTGCGCGGTGAACCGGTCGGAGGGGCCGGGGGCGAGGGTGTCCGCCAACTCCCGCTGCCAGGGCGTCAGTTCGCCCTCGGGGAGCAGTTGGTCGGCCAAGGCGTGGGCGACGGTGCGCACGGTGGACGTGAGGTCGTCGCCGCGCAGTCCGCGCGTGTCGAGCAGGTGGGGGGCGGTCGTGTCCACGGCGTGGACGAGGGAGCGCAGGAAGCTGGTGCCGCTGACGGGCTCGGCCGCCGGCGTCTCGACGATGTCGAGGACCCTCTCCCCGTCCGGTGACAGCAGGGTGAGCGGGCGCCCTTCGGGGTCGGCGAGCAGGGCCGTATACCGGCGCGGCTCGTCGGTGGTTGCCGTGCGGGCCGTGGCGGGCATCGGGTCGGGACGCCAGGGGGCCGGACGAGGCGCCGTGCGGGGGGCGCCGGCGGCGGTGCGGGCGGCGTCCCTGGCCGCGAGGAACCGGGCGCGGGCCGCGACCGCCTCTGACCGGGAGAGTTCCAGGCGCTCGCGTACCTGGTCGTACGCCCGTACCGCCTCCCGTACGGGTTCCAGGGCTCGCCACTGGCGTTCCGCGGAAACGCGCGGCGTCTTTCCATGGGCACGGTTCAGCCGCTCCCGGGCGGCCTGCTCGTCCGCGAGCGCGGCACGGTAGCGGGCGTCGGCGGCGTGCCAAGTGCGGGCCCACGCCCGCGCGTTGTCGCGTTCGCGTACGGCGGCGTCCGTCAGGTCGGTGCGGGCCATCAGCGGATCCAGGGTCGCGCGGTGCTCGGCGAACCAGGGCCGCACGGCCTCGCTCACCTCGGCTTCGGTGAGCGGGCCCGGTGCGGTCAGCGGGTCAGTGGTCGCCGGACCCGCCAAATGCTGCGGGCCGGGTGCCGGCAGCGGGTAGTCGGCCAGGTCCTGGGCGGAGGGCTGCGCCACGACGATGTCGTCGAGTACCGCGTCGGCGTCGAAGGGCGCCGGCGCGTTGCCGGTGCGCTGGGCCGGCGGGCGGCTGTGGTGGAGCAGCGTCTCGTCGGCCCAGGTCCTGGCACGCGAGAGGCTGGTCTGGGCGGAGGTGAGGTCGTGGCGGCGGTCGGCCAGTTGCTGCTGGAGTTCGGCGAGCCGTTCCTCGCGCGAGGCCAGTCGTGCCGCCGCCGCGCGCACGGCGGCGGGCAGTGTGCCGTGCCCGGTCGCGGCGGATGCCGCCGACGATGTCGGCGCCATGGCGTCCGGTGTGCCGTCCTCCGTGACGCTTTCGTGCCAGGCGCGCTCCACGTCGGCGCGGGCCCGGGTGAGTTCGGCCGTCAGGTCGCGCAAGGACCGTGCTGTCGCCGCCTCCGCCTTCGCGGCCTCGGTGAACGCCTTGGTCTGCTTCTTCAACGTCGTGGACGCGGCGTCGAGTTCGGGCGTGAGCAGGCCGTGCCGCCTCGCGAGGTCGTACGAGAGCCAGACGTGGATGCCGGCCGTCACGGTGTGCTCGGCGGCGGCGGGCGGTCCGACACGTCTGCTGAGGTGGTCCGGCAGGAGGTTCCGCACGGCCTGGGGCACGGCTCCGGTGCGCCGGGTGACCTCGGCGACGTGCCGCCAGTCCACGTCCATGCGGACCAGCACCGCTCCGGCCGCCGGCGGCTTGATGGTGGTCAGGGTGGAGGTGCGGCGATCGAGGGTGAGTCCGTCGATCGCGGTGTCCGGCCAGCCGGGTGTGGACACGGTGACGGTGCCCGGGGGGAACGCGACGGACACCGGTGCCAGGCTCGGGCCCGCCGTCAGTCCCGGCTGGTGCGCCTGGGTGGTGTCACCGCTGTGCGTGTGGTTGCCCAGGGCGCGCCGGCTGCCGCCGATGCCCGCGTCCGGATCGAGGGCGACCACGACCGCGCTGTCGAGGTCGATGTTGGCGAACAACCGCAAGGTGGCGTCGAACCCGCCGTGCGCGGAGTCGGTGTCGTGCAGCCCGAGGGTGAGCCCCTGCGTGAGCACCTGACGGAAGTAGGCGGCGAGGACTTCGTGGCTGACGGTGTCGGCGTGGACCTGGGCGGCCGCCGCGCCCGGACGGGTGAGGGCGCCGCGGCCCCGGTGAGGGTCGCCGCCTTGGCCCAGCGCCGTCCCCGTCCAGGTTCCGGCCCGGGTGCCCAGCGGCGGGCGGATACCGCCGCGCGGCAGCGGCCCGGCCGCGTCCAGGACGAACGCCCCGGCCTCGCGAAGCTCGGCGATGCCCTCGATCCGGGCGACCGCCAGGCTTTCGGGTCCGGCCGCGAACAACTCCCTCGCCCGGCGGTACGCGGGCCGCGCGGACCAGTCGGCCAGGGCCCCGGGGGTGCTCGCGTCGATCAGGGTCGGCCGGGTGGAGACGGCGGGGGGAGCGAAGGGGTGGTGCGCGGGGGGCCGCCCCGCGACGGCGGCCGGTACGGCCAGGGACAGCGGAAGGTGCTCGCGAACCGTGCCCAGGGGGTAGGGCGGGCTGGTGAGCCGATGGCGTCCGCCGTCGACCTCCAGCTGGAAGACGACGGAGAACGCGCTTTCGCCCGACACGGAGATACCGCCGTGCGTCACGGTGGAGGTGGCCGATTCGGTCAGGGTCAGGCCGAGCGTGGTGGAGCGAGAGAAGCCGGCGCGGTCGTCGAGCGCCACGGAGATCCCGGTCAGGGCCGACTGCCCCGGGACGGTGGGGCCTTCGGTGACGCGTATGCCCGCGTCGGTGCCCCGGGCCGCCTTGTCGGTGACCGTGTGCGCCGTGGAGGTCACCTTCGACGCCGACAGTGCGGCGTCGTGCCGCAGCGTGCCGGGGGTGAACGCGGTGCGCCGCAGGGACACGGTCAGGCGGGCGCTGCGCGAGGAGCCGAGGTTCTGGCGGGTCAGGCGCAAGGTGGCGCCGCCGTTCTCCAAGGTGGCGAGCAGGCCGCGTATCCCGCTGGGCGACAGAGTGGCGCTGCGCCGGGCGAGGCTGCCGAGCTGGTCCTCAAGCAGACCGGCCGGCTCCAGCCAGTCGGCGTGCCGGGGCAGGCCGGTGCCCACCAGCTCCCGGAACCGGGTGAGCGCGCCGCTCAGATCGAGGCTGCCGACGGGGAAGGACCCGAGCGCGGCCAGCGGGCCCGCCGTGAACGGGACATGCGGCAGCGGGTCGCCGAGCCCGTCCTCGTACAGCCCCAGCGCCCCGGCCTCCTCCAGCGGCATCCAGATCAGCACGCCGTCGGGCACGGAGACGATCCGCCCCTGCGGCGCTCTCACCCAGGGGCCGGTCGTGGGCAGCGCCAGCAGACCTCGCGGGCTGGAGCGTGCGGCGAGATGCCATTCCACGTCCGCCGCGACCAGGGCGAGGGGGCCGCTGTAGGCCACGGTGTGGGTGGGGTTGGCCCCGAGCGCGTGGGTCTCGGTGTGGGTGGTGGAGCGCTGGTAGGGCGTCCAGGACAGCCCGTAGGCGCCCGTGGTGCGCAGGGCGTCGTGCTGCTTGGCGCGGAACGCCGCGGCCACGGTCACGCCGGCGTCCCGGGTGGCGGCCAGGGAGTGGCCCGCGCCGGTGGTCACGGATCCGATGGCGGACAGGGTGACGTCGCCGGAGTCGACGACGCCCAGCACCCGGGCCCGGCCGAGCCGGGGCCAGGCGCTGACGGACGCGGTGATGTCGGTGAACGCCGTCTTGCCGAACAGCTCGCCGACGTGCTTGCCCACCACCGCGGCGTCGGCGAAGTCCGCCTCGTTGCGGCCGGGTGCGAAGGACTCGGCGAGTGCGTGGGAGGCAGGGGTGCCGTCGCTCCGGTAGACCCATGAGTCGCCCGAGACCTGTGCCAGCAGTTCCCGGGCGTGCCGGTAGACCGTGGCGGGTGCCAGGACGTTCTGGACGATGTGGGGCCCCCGCAGCAGTGCGGGCGTCGCCCGGTCGGCGACGGGCCGCCCGGAGGACAGCGTCCGCGCCTGCTCGGCACTCATCGCCCGCACCGGCGCGCCGCCCTCGGTGACGGCGCCACCGGTGGCGGCCAGGGCGGCCGGAACGGCGAGGGTCAGCTCTCCGCCGAAGTCCCGCGCGCCCAGCAGGTCATCGGCCGTGCCATGGGAGATGAACACATCCGCGGCCAGGAGTTCACCGGTGGCGACTCGTGCCGCGTTGGCGGGCCGGCGCAGGGAGCGGGCCGACACCTCGAAGTCCAGGTCGTACGTCCACAGATGCTGGCTTCCGGTGCTGCCGATCCCGCCGTCCGGGTTCAACTGCGGCCCGTAGGTGGCCCCGTAGACGCGCTGGCGGCCCCGGCGCAGGCTGAGTCCGGCGGTGGCGCCGTACGCGTCGCCGCCGAGGACGCCGAGGTCCAGCCCGCCGGACCAGCCCTGGGTGCGGGTGCTGGCGCCGTCGGCGCGGACCGACGACAGTACGTTGTTGGCGACGCCCAGATCGTGCTGGTTTCCCGCGAACCGCGGGCCGCGCACGCGCGCCCGGACCTCGACGGTGACGTACTCCTTGAGGGCGGCGCCGAGCCCGCTGTCGCCCACCCTGCCGACGCGGTCGAGCTGGATGCGCAGACCGGTGGTGGTGAGCCGTTCCAGGGCGCTCTCGATCTGCGGCTGCGACAGCGCCTGGTACAGCTTGTGGGTGTTGCGCAGCGCGTTGGCGTAGTCGGCTTCGGCGGAGTCCTTGAGGAGCCGGCCCTCGCGGAAGCTGCGCGGAGTGTCCTGGTCGGGCCGTACCACCAGGCGGGGATGGCGCTCCCACAGGCTTTCCAGCACCTGGTCGCGTACGCGCTGGATGAGCGAGGCGCGCCGCACCGGCTCGCCGCCGACGTCCTGGGGCGCGGCCACCGCGTCGAGGGCGACGACCACGTGCGGCCCGAAGGTGCCCGGCCGTTCGGCGGTGGGGAGGTAGGCGGGCGGACGGGGTTCCTGTGCGGCCTCCGTATGCCCGAGGTCACGCCGCCATCGGGCGAGCCGCCGTGCCTCGTCGCGCGCCATCAGCACGGACGCGGTCAGATGCGCGGGCTCGCCGTCGGCGCGCGGTGAGCGCCAGGTCTCCCCCAGCCTGCGGACCTCGACGCGGTAACGCACCTCGTAGACGCCCGAGTGACCGCGCGTGGTGAGGGTGCGGCCGATCTCGGCGGTGTTGCCGGTGAAGCTGCTCTCGGCGCGCTGCGTGGACCACGTCAGCGCCCCGCCCGCCTGGACGCGGAGCTGCCGCGCCAGGCCGGGCACGGTCACGGCCGGGCCCAGCGTGCCGGTGAGGCCGCCGCCCTCGGTGCTGCGCCGGTCGAGGACGGCGGAGACCCGGCCGGTGTCGGCCTTCTTCACCTCGGTCGTGTCGGACGCGGCGGTGAGCGCCGCCGACACCGGCCGCAGGCGCATCTCGGCGGCGCCCAGCCAGTGCGCGCCGGCCGGGTCCGCCGGGAGTGGTTCGCTCAGGACCGTGGCCTCGGTGGCCGGCCCCAGCAGGGTGCGCAGGCTCTCCGGCGAGAAGAAGGAGTCGAGGGCCCGGCGGGCCGCGCTGTCCGGCCCGGCCTCGGGGAACGCGGTGCGCGCCCACGTGTACAGGTCGCCGCCGGGGGCGACGTCGAGGGGGACGAACAGGCGGGGCCGGTCGCCCGGGGCGAACCGGATGTGTTCGGGCATCCGGTCCGGGAGCACCGGCCGCACCGCGCTGTCCGGCGCCCGCCACACGAGCCCGCCGGTGATGCGGTACGCGGACTCCCGCACCGGTCCGGACGGCTGCCCGGACCGGTCCAGGGGCGCGGCGACGGCTCTGACGTACAGGTCGTCGACGTGGACGTGGCTGCCGTCCTTGCCGACGGCGGTGCTGCTGGTCTGGGCGCGGTGTTCGAAGGCGTACTGGTAGGCGGGTTCCTTGCGGCGCACGGTGACACCGAGGGACGCGTACGGGGCGACGGTGCCGGTCCCCGGGCCCAGGGGGAGGGTGGCGCCGAAGGACCGTGTCGCACCGAGGGACTTGCTGTCCCCCGTGCCCGGACGGCTGCGGACCTCCGTGTCCACCTTGGTGTCCCCGGCGGCCTTCGCCTCTTCGCCGAGCGGGGTGTAGCGGCTCCAGTCGCCGTAGTTGGCGGCCTCCACGGTCAGTGTGTGCCGGCCGCCGTCCTGGGTGGTGAAGGTGAAGGGGCGGCCGTGGAGGAAGGTGTGCGGGTTGTCGGCCAGCTCCCTCCGCAGCTCCTCCAGCGCGCCGGGGGCCGGGCGGTGGTCCGCGCGCAGCTCCTCGATCAGCCGCTCCGTCCCACGGAAAGCGAGCGCGCCGTGACCCGCCGAGCGGAGGTTGTACGGCAGTTCGGCCCCGTCGTCGAAGCGGACCAGGTCCTCGGGCCGGTGCCGGGGCGCGACCGCGTCGCGTGCCAGCGTCACGGGCCGCTCAGCGCCGGGGTCGTCGCTCGCGTGGACCGCGCGCGGGACGGCGTCCAGCTCCTCGCTCGCCCGCTGCCGTACGGCCTCGTCGCCAAGGTCGGGGAAGCGTCGGCGCACCGAGTACAGCAGCCGCTCGTACGCGTCGGCGGAGAGGTCGTCGAGGCTCCGGGGAGGCCGCGGCGGTGCGGTGATGGGTTCCGAGGTGACGGGCGCGGGGCCGGGGCGGGGTACCGGGACCGACTCGGGCTCATCGGGGACCGGCAGCGGCTCTCGTGCGTCCTCGCCCACGGCGTCGGCGTCGGCTGCACGGGGGCGCTCGATGACCCTCTCGGACTCCTCCAGGCTGTTCCACGTGAAACCGGAGCCACGCCCCTTGGCGGTGGTGGAGGCGGCCGGAGCGGACGGCCTCGTGGACGCGGAGGCCGGGGCGTCGTCGCCGGTGTCGCTGTCGCTGTCGTCGGAGAACGGCTCGCGCAGGGTGTCCTCGCCCTCCTCCAGCTCGCCCGTCCGCTCGCTCGTCCGGGACATCTGCCCGATGTCCGATCCTTCGGCGCCACCGGCACGCGAGGGTCCCTGGGACGCGCCGTCGTGCGTGTCCGAGCCGTCGCCGGGTCCTTGCAATGCCTGCAACCGGGCACGCATGAGGTCGTCGAAGTCCTGGTCCGCCTGCTCGCGGACGACTGCGCCCCCGTCTCCGTCGCCGTCCGAGGGGTGGTCCGGGTCGTGCGGCGGCAGGTCCTCGCCCACACCGTCGCCGAGGTCACGCCCCGCAGCGCCGGGGCCCCGGCCCAGCCGCTCCAGCCGTTCCGAGAGCGTCGCGCTGTCCTTGGCGGCGGCCCGGCGCGCCTCGGTGGACAGACCGTCGAGAGCCTGGTCGATACGGTCGTTCAGCGGGCGCAGGGAATCGGGGGCCCTGAGCGCCCGGTCCAGCCGGTTGCGTCCGACTTCCCGCAGCACCCGGGTCTCTGCCTGATACTCCTCGATCAGCTTCTGCGTGGCCTCGGTGTCACCGGCGGCCTCGTCGAATCGGGACAGCCATGCGGCGCGCTCCCGGTCCGTTCGCTCCGCGCCGACGGGGTCGGCCTCGCGAAGGGCACGCAGCTCGGCCTCACGCCGCAACTCCTTTACCCGGGCGTCGTGCTGCCGGTCGAGCCGGTCACGGGCGGCCTCGTCGTCGGCGTGCGCGTAACGCTCCGCCCACCGCTCGCGCTCGGCCTGCGGCATGTCGACGAGGTTCTGGCGTCCGGCGCGTACGCGCGCGTCGAAGTCGGCGGACTCCTCGGTACGGGAGCCCGACCCGTCCTCGCTTCGGTCCGGCACGGCGGGCGCCTCGCCCTGCTCCTTCGGTGTCTGGTCGCCGAGTCGTTCGGCGTCTGCGTCGGGGCGCGAGCGGGGGCCCAGCGCCTCCAGGCGTCGGCGCAGCGCGGCCAGGTCCGCGTCCGCCTCGGCGTCCCGCATGCGCAGCGGGTCGTGGCGGCGCTGCAGACGTTCCCACTGCAAGGTGTTACCGGCGTCGTCAGGGCGCAGTTCGTCGAAGCGCCGTTGCAGGCGCGCCTGCTCGCGCTCGTCGTCGGTGCGCGTGAGGTCCACGCGGCGCCGGGTGTCGAGGTCGCCCAGCGCGGCCGTACGCCGCTCGTACTGCTCCCTCAGCTCCTCGCTGAGGCCGTCGCGCTCCAACCGCCGTTGCCACTGCTCCAGTTCGCGCTCGCCCGCGCCCATCTCCCGCAGCCGTTCGACCCGTTGTGCGCCATCGAGGCGGGAGAGCTCGGCGCGGTACTCATCGTCCAGCCGGGCCGCCTGTTCGGCCGTCATCTCGGCGCCGCGCCGCAGCGACCACAGGTCACTGCTGTCCGCATCCATGCCCAGGCGTCGCTCGTGGTCCCGGTGGAGGCGGTCCAGACGCTCGTTGAGCGCCCCGTCGTCCATCAGGGACGCGGGGTCCATCGGCAGAGGCGACCGGTCGGCGCCGGAGCCGCCGCCCCGCTTGCCCAGTTCGGCCCGCAGAGCCCCCAGCCGCCGCTCGTACGTGTCGATCAGCGCAGCGGTCTCGTGGGCGGGGCGGCCCTCCAGAACCGACGTCTCGATGTCAACCGCGTGCCCCAGCCATTCGCTGCGGCGCATGCCGAGCTCCGAGACACGCCCGTATCCGCCGTCGACGTGACGGCGGAAGTCCGTCAGCCGCGTGTCGAGCCCTGAGACGGCGACATCGCGCTGGAGCGAGCGGAGTCCGGCCGCGGCCTCGGAATGACGCCCGGCCGCGGTGTCCTGGTTGATCTGCTCCACGCGTTCACGGACATCGCTCCGGTCCAGACCGGCCTTGCGGGCCTGGGAGGAGAGGTGTTCCAGGGCCCGCGCGACCCTCGCATCCGTCCGGCCGGCGGGGCGGCCGCGAGGCACCTCGGGGAACGCCAGGTCCATCGGCGCGTCGCCCGGCACGTCCGGCAGCCCGACCGGCACGCGTGAGGCCCGGTCCAGGTCGCCGAAGCCGTCTCCATCGCCGTGCGCGTAGGGCAACTCGTCCAGCAACGCGTCCAGTTCGTTCGCGTCGCCACCCTGCGGCCGGGGAGTCTCCGGCGCCGCCTCGGGCCCGTCGTCGGCCGGGTCCCGAACGGGACCGGGCGAGTCGAGGGAGTCAAGCAGTTCCAGGGTCGCCAGGTCCTCCGGTGTGGCTTCGGTGTCATTCCCGGCCGGGCGCGTGCTGTCCGCCTCGTCGGGCTCCTGCGGCTGCGGCTCGTGCCGCCCGTGCTCGCGCTCCTCGCCCAGTGCCTCCTGACGGGCGCGCCGCAACTCCTCCAGACGGGCGGGACGGCCGTGGTAGGCGGGGCCGCCGTCGTGGAGGCGGTCCAGACGATCCCTGAGCCCGGCGTACTGGTCGGGGGCGTCCGGAGCGTCGGATCCGGCCTTGCGCAGCTCGTCCAGGCGTCGGTGCAGCGCCTCGTCGGAGTCCGCTCCGGCGGCCGCGCCGGACCTGCGGGGACCGGCGTCGCTGTCCACGGAGCCGCGCCCGCCGGCGCCGCCGGCGCCGTCCAGGAAATCACGGACCAGCCTGCTGCGCAGGGCGTCCGCGCGGGTCCGCGCGGCACGCTCGCCCGCCAGGTGCTCGCGCGCCTCCCGCACCATGGCCGAGACGTCCATGGCCGGGTCGGTACGTACGGCCAGCGCCAGATCGTCCGCGATCTCCCGCACGCCCCTTACGGGCTCGGGGCCGTCCGATGCGAGCGGCAGTCCAACCCCAAGGTCGTCCAGCTCCGCGCGCGAGCGGACCTCCAGGTCCTTCAGGGTCGCGATCTCCCGCAGCGCGGTCGGCGCGTCCCCCTCGGCCAGGGCCTTCTCGACCCGGTCCAGGACCTCGCCCCGGCCCTGTGGACCCGGTGCGGACAGGTCGGTGTCGGGCGTGCTGGGCCAGTGCTCGCCCAGCGAGTCGGTCCGGTCGGATCCGCCGGACACCCGGGGACCGCCGTTATCGGCCCCGTCCGGGGTGCGCTGCGGACCGGATCCCTCGGAGTCCCGCCCGGCACCGCCGCCGGGATCCGCCGATGACTGCGGGCGGGCGCCCGAGAGGTCCGGGCCGCCCGAGCTGGTCGGCACGCGGGCCGGAGCGGGGGCCGGAGCGGGGGCCGGCGCCGCGGCTGTTTCAGGCCGCTGCGAGGGGCGCGGCGACCCGGCCACCGGGACCGGCCCTCCGCCGTCACCGCCACCGGCCCCGACCGTCTGGGGCCGTAGGGGAGCCGGCGCGGGCCCCTCGTCACCCTCGGTGAACCCGATGCCGTCGTCATCCGCATCCGGGGATATGAACCTGTCGTCACCGTCCAGGTTCAGGTATTCGAGCTCCCCGTACTCGTTGTCCGCGTCGTTGTCCGCGTCGCTGTCGCGCCGCTCGCGGTCGGGCGAGGGGCCGTCCTGGCCCTCGCCGCCGTCCGGTCCGTTCCGGTCCGTGTGGTCCGTGTCAGGCGTGCTGTGGGCACCGCCGTCACCGCGGGCGGCGCCGCCGCCGTCTTCGGTGCCGCCCGAGGAGACGGTGGCGATCTTCTCGGCGGCCGGGACCGGGGTGACCCCTTCTCCTTCCCCGGAGGCGCCACCCTTTCCTGAACCACCTCCCGTACGCGGGGACTTGAGGTCCGGCACCTCGGGCGGGACGACTGGGGCGCCACCCCCGCCCGCTCCGCGCAGCGCGTTGATGCCGTGGGCGATGCCATGGCCCAGGAGACCGCCCACGGCTCCGGCCACCGGGGTGAAACCGGTGACCTTGAACTCGTGCTCGGGGCTGAAGAGCAGGTTGTACATGCCTTCGGTGACGGCCTGGTGCCCGGCGTCCGAGCCGATGTTGCCGAGCAGATTTCCGATCTTGTATCCGGCGTCGCCGGGCAGGTGCTTGCCGATGCCGTGCACCAGCGCTTCCGGCAGGTCGTGGGAGAACGCCTGCATCCCGGTGGTCCCGAGCTTGCCCGCGTACGGCTCCAGGACCTCGCCCAGGGACCGCGTCAGCCCCTGCCAACCGCCCTTGCCCGCCCAGTTCGTGACGAACGCCTCGCCGTACTCCCGGCCGAGGGCGCCGGCCGTGGTCTTCCCGAGCGTGGCGCCCAGGTGCTTCTCGAAGATCTTGCCGAAGTCGTTGACGACGAGTTCCCCGGCCATGCCCCGGACCGCCCCTGCGGTCGCACCCCTGGTCACCCCGCCCAGGGCGGGTGCGGTCTTGCCGAGTGCCTTGCCGATGTCGCGGCCCAGGTCGCGGGCGACTTCCGGGGTGATGAGGTTGCCGCCGGCCTTGCCCGCGGCGTTCCCGCCGGCCCTGCCGCCCGCGCCGCCGCCGAGGTCGCCCAGCGCGCCGCCTGCGCCCTTGCCTCCCGCGCCGCCCGCGCCCTTGCCTCCCGCGCCGCCTGCGCCCTTGCCTCCCGCGCCGCCCGCGCCCTTGCCTCCCGCGCCGGCCGCGCCCTTGCCCGCGCCGCCCAGCCCCCGCCCGACCCGCGCGCCGGCCCGCCCGTAC